>CAYSJG010000046.1:3830-4913 GCA_964431295.1 uncultured Sangeribacter sp.
AGAAGGCCTCCGTTCACGGCAGGGCCATCTGCCATCTCGAGCATTATGACAGCGGTATTGTCAGGCACATCCTTGACATATCGGATATTGTCATCACCAACAAGCATGGTGGCATCATCACCCTTGGCAAGGTACTTGCCGGTGCTTCCGGCCTCGTAGCTCATGAAGCAGCCCGAAGCATCGGCCACTATGACATAGGAATCCTCGGAATTGAAGGCCTGCCGCTCCATCACCTGATACCAGTTGCCCCCATCGGCGGGGGTGACAGGATCGGGATTGTCGGGATCATCGGGATCTACGGGGTCTACAGGATCTACGGGATCGGGCACTTCGGGAATATCGATGTCGCTAAGCGAGAAGGCGTCATCCTTATGCGAGCCCCAGACATAATGCTCCAGGCCGGGAAGGTCGATGTAGGGATTACGGTTGCCCTGCGACTTATAGATGGCGTTGTTACGGTCGATCTCCTTCTGACTGACGGGATCCTGTACACTCCATCTCAGAAGCATCTCCACAGCCCATGGCTGCAGGAGGTCAGCAGTACCCGGGGTATACATGCGTCCCACTCCGCTTCTGGTGTCGGAGGAGGCTGCTTTCCAGGTTATGTCGTCATAGACGGTAAACATATAAAACACCCCTCTGGCGAAATCACCTTTGTACTCGTCAAGCGGCTCAAATCCATTGACGCATCCTCCTCCGAGCCCTGCCTTGGGGGTGCCTACGGAAGTCACGCCGTTGGTCCATTTGACATCCGCAAGCTCCACATAGGGATAATTGCTCTTGCGGCTATTGGCATTGATATTGGAGGGATTGAGATTGAAGAGGTCCTTGTAGGCATCATTTTTGGTGCCGCCCCACCAGCTGTTGGCCATGGCGTGCTCTATATTCATCCCCGGATGATTGCCGGCAGAGGTGGCGGCGACATCGTCGGAGGAATACATATCCCACCAGCAGCGCTGTCCGTTGACCACACGCGTGTCTGATTCGAGAAAGGCCTTCCATGTAGCATCGCCATAGGAGATTGCCTTATGACTTTTGACTATGGATTTCGCCTGTTTGCGAAGCTGGATACCCTTGTATCCT
>CAYSJG010000046.1:4930-5142 GCA_964431295.1 uncultured Sangeribacter sp.
CCGCGCTCTGCTCATACATAAAGCCGCATGCGACCGCCAGTAATGACAATAGTCTGAGTGTTTTCATATTTGGTATTATTCAAAAAAATAATCTTATTTTAATAATTTTCTTATTTTAAAACTTTTTCAGTGTGACCGTCGCCATAGACTAAGATATATACTCCGGAGTCCACAGCATTGCGGAGACAATTCTCATCAAGCGGTCGTCCCTG
>CAYSJG010000046.1:5152-11492 GCA_964431295.1 uncultured Sangeribacter sp.
CACCTCATCGGCTCCGGCCTCCGCATCGACACATCCTACGCCAGAATTCTCTCCCTTGCCCCCCTCGAATGTAAAGGGCTCGCTGCTTTTGCTTCCCCATATATAGTCCGCGAGCATGGGGAAATCCACAAAGGGATTGCGGTTGCCCTGCACCTTATAGAGCGCCTCATTGCGGTTGCGTTCCTTGTCCGACACGGGATCCATGGCACACCATTCAAGAAGCAGCTGCTGGGCCCATGGCTTGACAAACTGCATGCTCGACAGGTCATACATATAGTCATATCGACTCTGCCAGCTTATATTTTCATACACTGTAAACATATACAGATACTCCCTCGCGAAGTCACCCTTGTACTCATCAAGAGGTTCGAAGACGTAAGTGGAATTGCCGCCCTGACCGCTTACCGGAGTGCCTACGGTAGTGACGCCGTTGGTCCATGTGGCTGAAGCCACCTCGCCAAGCGGATAATTGCTCTTGCGCTGATTGGCTGTGACATCCGAGGGATTGAGATTGGCCACATCGCAATAAGCGGTGTAATTGCCGTCCTCGCCGCCCCACCAGCTGTTGGGCACGGAATGCTCTATATTCAGTCCGGAATGTCCGTCGGCGGTATATACGACATCATCGCTGTACATATCCCACCATGCCTGCTTTCCATTGACGAAATGGACGTCAGTGCGACGGAATGCATTCCAGGTCTCACTGCCGTAATAAATAGTCTTATGGTCCTCGACAGCCTTACGCGCCGCCTCACGCAGCGCGATGCGCGACTTGCCGACAAGTCCGTCGTAATATCCTTCGGGCCACGCGGCCTGCGCGGCGAGCACACCGCAGAGAGCCGCCGAGGCGACAATCATGCGTATATTCATCTTGCATATCATAATATCAGTGCATTATATTCTGTTTCATAGCAATTAGTCCACTACAATCTTTACGGGACGCATCACCCTCTCGCCTCCGACGATATATATGCCTTGCGGAAGCGTAACAACATCGTAAGGCTGCAGAGAGTCAAGCGTCATGACCGCACGCCCGGCGATGTCGCATACGGCGACTGTGCCCACCTCACCACCGGTGAGCACTCTGAATCCCTCGTCCACCGGCGCTATCACAACATATCGCGCATCATCATAAATCTCCTTCACTCCCGATGCATCCACAGTGATGACATTGGAGGCTTCCGAGAGATATCCGAGACGCGAAGAGCGTACCGAATAAGTCTCCATGACCGCCGGGTCGCGGTCCTCGATGCGGAGGCTGTTGGCATCCGAGCCGAGCTCATCGCTCTCCTCCTCACCCTCGGCATAGCGTGTGCGCGTCACTACATAATAGTCCACCACCTCGGGAGCGACTCCCCAGTTGGCTGTATAGGCATTGTCGGTGATATCGGTGGCAGGAGTGGCGGTAAGTCGCGTGAGAGCCGGCACTTCACAGCCCTCCCCTTTGAGTATAAGCTTGATGCTGTGATCGAGACCTCCGTCATAGATACTCAGCGCGGCCTCATGGACGCCAAGACGCGACGGAGTGAAGGATATCGGGAGCATATATTCTCCGGTAGCGTTGATGGACGAGGCCGGGATGGAGCGCAATGATATGGTGAAGGCATCCTTGTCAGCTCCCGCCACTCTCAGCGAGAGAGCGGAGGTGAGATTTTTCCCTTTGATGACGAGCCATGACTGACCCGCTCCTCCTACGGCCACCTGACCGAGGTCGAGGGCTTCGTTATTGACCGGCTCGGAGATCTCCGCAGGCCCGTCGATGGGAGGAGTGACCTGTCCCCCCTGCTCGCTCAGACGAAAGACTTCATCGGAGCGTGTGCCCCAAATATACTCCGCAAGCTCCGGGAAATCCACAAAGGGATTGCGGTTGCCCTGCGCCTTCTCCACGGCATCGTTGCGGAGCCTCTCTTTCTGGCTCACGGGGTCCTTACGGCTCCACTGCAGCAGCATCTCGTAGGCCCACTTCTTCAGTGTGGGATATGAGTTGGAATTGAACATCCAATAGCGCGCCACCCAGGGGAGGTCATCGTAGACTGTGGCCATATAGAAAAATCCACGGGCGAAATCACCCTTATACTCGTCCGCCGGCTCAAAGACATTGCCGGAGCCTCCTCCGGTGCCCGAAGCGGGCGCGCCTACACGGGTGCATCCGTTGTCGAAGGTAGTCTTGCTGACTACCCCGAGGGGATAATTGCTTTTGGCCATATTGGCCGACCCGTCGGAGGGATATAGATTCCACATATCCGAATAAGCAGGCGTATAGTCCACGGAGTTGCCGCTCTTCCACCAGGATTTAGGCACACTGTGCTCACGCTGCATCCTATTGGCCGAAAAACTTGTCTTCGGCGACTGTCCCGGAGAGATGAGATAAATCTCGTTGCTGTACATCTCCCACCATCTGCGGCAACCGTCTACGAGCTCCGGATAGACATCGGAGTATTGCCAATAATTGGGCAGATCCATGTATACGAGTACCCTGTGGTCACTGACACACTCCTTGGCGGCGGCTTTAAGGGCCTCGCGCGTCTTGCCGTCCATGGCGTCGTAATATCCGGCGCTGTACTCAGCGCGGAGGGTAAGGGAGGAAGATAAGATGACAAGAAGCGCAAGCCACGCTCCCGTAAATGATTTTACTACTGTATTGCAGGATAGAATTTTCATTGGCATTATCATTTTCGGACATCCATACATAGCGATATAAAGTCCGCAACCCTGCCGGACAGAATGCCGACAGGGTTGCAAATATAATTGTTTTTTGTGAATTTCAGTGACTTGTCACTTTATTTTATTCACATTCAAGGCGGCTATTGCAGTAGGAGTACTATTCCATAACAGCCATGGAGCTGACAGAGTTCACTCCAATACATCCGAAATTGGTATTTCCGACAGAGCCATGTATTCTCACCATCTTCCTGTAATTTTCCGGATGGCCGGTGAGGCTGAAGGCATCGCGGCTGTCGCCACTGAGAGCCACGGGAATCACAAGAGTCGTGGAAGCGTCATCGGGATTGGCGGCTATCAGGACATTGTTGCCGCTATAGTCCGCGCCCTTGGTGTCGGAGGTGAAGCGTGCGCCTGTGGCGAGGTTTCTGCCGCTGACAAATCCGACGATATATCCTTCTACCCAGACATCGTCCATAGTCTCGGGATTATTGAGGATGAATGTCACGGTATAAGGAGATTCTTCCGTACCGCTGCCCAATCCTGAGACTCCGGGTATATTCTGGCCTAAGATCTCGAAGTTGGCAAACGAGCCCTTGCAGCCGGTCACGCCGTGCATGCCGAGAAGTGAGCTGAAAGTGCCTTTTACGAGCATCTCATGGCCGAGCACACCGGCATTGTCGATCAAATTGGCATATTCACGGAGGGAAGTGCCTGCCGGAAGCTCTACGACCAGCATCTTGGCGATGTCGCGGCAGTCAGGCTCCGGTGCGATCACTACATTATTGTCGATATCGGCTTCAGCAGCAGTAAAGGCTATCTGGTCAGCCGAAGTGACAATATCCTCACCGCTCTTGACACAGCCGACTATATATCCTTTGACCCAGGCGGTGCGTCCGTTGTTGTTCATATCTATTACCTGCTCTACGGTGTATGGCTTCGCTTTTGAGCCCATGCCGTCGAAGAGGACATCGTCAAGCCCGCGGAGCACAAGCTGCCAGCTGTCTCCGTAGCGCGAGAGTATGCCTCTTACGCTGCCTGTCCCTTCGGGCACGGTCTCATTGTAGAACGAGCTGTAGCCCGAGCAGCGGACGTTGAGCGTATTGCCGGAGGCATCGGTGATGTAGCGGTCGGCGTTGTCCTGATAGGGGGCGAAGGTAGCCTTGCCTCCGTCGACAAATGACACATTGGGGATCTCCACAAGCTGCGACATCATATTGAGATATTCCTCGCCGGCGCCGGCAATAGAGTTGAGCTGCTCAAGAGAGGATATTATGCAGTAAGGGGATCCTGCAGGGGCATCAGATCCGAAGGGGATATACTTGAAGTCCTTGTCGGGAAGTCCCTGCAGCTGGGTATGGTTGGCGAAGAGGTCGTAAGCCATGAAGGATATCTGCGGCGAGCCCTGATAGTCGCCGCGCCATCCGAGCTGCACGAGACTGTTGTACTGACCTATCCAGAGGCCGGTGACATCAATGACCACCTCCTGTCCGAGGGGGAAGTCGGTATAGAGACTGCCGCGGTTGATGGAGAGAGCCAGAGCGGCGGTCTCGTCCTGCACCACGAGCATACGGTAGATATTTCCCGAGGCGTCGCATGACACCACTCGTCCCTTGATGATATATGGAGTCTGCTTGGCCTCGTCCTTATATGGCACCTCCACGGCCAATTCATCGCCAAAAGCCTCTTTCAGCTCGGCTATGCTGGTATTGGCCTTGAGAGTGGCTTGCGGATCCTTCAGCGCCGGCTCGTCATAACTGTTCTGACACGCTGTCAGCGCCAGCAGAGCCACAGCTCCCGCTATTATATGTTTTATCGTTTTCATCTCTTTTCGTTTTATTTCAGATATTCTTTCGGATGACCGGTCAGTCCTGCATCTCATAGAGTACGGGACCATCGCCGGCGTAGGAGTCATTCTCGATTGTGGAGAAGTTGCTGTATTTGGTATCCCAGAACATCACACGGTCTTTGCCGATATTGGTGATCTTGAAAGTACCGTCTTCATACTCCACCTTCCAGAGATAGTCGGAGGAGGGTTTCTGGGTGCTCACCTGGAAGGATTTATACGTACCGGTCATATATACATACCGGCCGTAGTAGTCGCGGATAGTATATCCGTCCCCCTCCTTCTCGAAAGTGAAGGCATTCATCGAGCTGGTGATAAAGCTGTCAGCTGTCACTCTCTGGAAGAGCGATACATTGATATATCCGTAGGAGTCATTTTCGGGTATGGGGTTGCCGACCTGCGAGGCGTGGACGAGCGCATATTTCTTGCCGCTCTTCACTTCGGTGGCCTTTACAAAAGTCTTGTCGACAGCCGGCTCAACGACGGGCTGGTCAGGATCGACGGGGACTTCCGCACCTCCGAGATTGAAGTTGTCCACATGGAACTCGGAGCTGAAACCCTGTCCACCCTGCGAAGCATAGTATCGGAAACCGATGTATATCTTGCCGCTGAATCCGCTGAGATCGATATCACCACTGCTCACCCACTTGCTGAATCCGCTTGAGGGGACCTCCGCGATGGAGCATTCAAGCTGCACGGGCTGGCAATTCTTGGGCGAGCTGGCCGTAAGAAGCCATACGGTGAGATTGCTGTCCGGGGAGGTATAGCCGGCCTGAGTGGAGAAGCTGACGGTCTTCTGATCAGCATTGTCGATGTCGATGCCGGGGGAGATGAGCCAGTTTTCGTAGGGGCCGCCGTTTTCTGTGCCGAGATATGCCGAACAGGTGGCGAACTGCTCTCCTCTGTTGCTCTTTACATACCATCCGCTGAGTCCACCGTCCATGGCAACATTCTTCCACCCGCGCTCGATATAGTAATTGATATCTGCGGAGATATCGAAGTTGCAGTAATAGCTGGAGCCTACGGGTGTGATCGGCTCCTCGTATTTACCCTTGGGACCCCAATTGTAGTCCGCAGTGGAGCGGATGCCGTAAGCGCCGCAGTATTTCGAGCCGGTGGTGCCTCTGAGGCTCACCTGCTTGTTGAAGTTGCCCTTGTTGTCCACGAGATTAAGCGCGTCGCGCACACCTCCGGAGGGGAGCTGTACAGTGACGCAGTCCTCCCATGTGTAGCCGAGTTCCTCCCAGGTCTTGTAGAGCGGCTTGCCGTCCTCACCTTCGGGGATCTCGTCACCCTCGGCATAATAGGGATACTGGGCGATGACCATATTGGTGTTGACATTGCAGGGGACGCCTATCTGGAAGGTGGCCTCGCTCATGGTATTGCTGACGCTTGTGTCTATCCAGCCGACTATGTAGCCGGTACACCAGTTGGAGGTGCGCTCATCGGGACCGACGATGGTGCCGAGATTCACCTGCCATGCCTGGAGCGGATTTTCCCATGAGCCGTCGCCGATGACGCCGCTCTCTTCCGGGATGACGACCGGCGGCTGCGAATACTCGTCGCTGCAGCCTCCTAACACGGCCGCCACGAGTGCCGACGCTGTAAGTATATATGATTTAAACTTTTTCATATCTTATGAATATCTAACATTTGTCAATCTTCGGAAGTTGCTTAGAAGCGGATACCGAAATTGAAGAATATACGTATGCCTTGGGCGTAATAGTATCTGTTGGGGAATTTCGACAGGTTATATTTGGTATAGGCAAGCTTCGACTCCTGGTATCCTCCGGTCTGGATATTGCGGTGGTAGACCAGATTGTTGACGCTCAG
>CAYSJG010000047.1:0-11455 GCA_964431295.1 uncultured Sangeribacter sp.
CATATCGCTCAATTTTACAATCTGAAATCAGCAAGTTGAACTTGCGAAACTTAAACATAATTATTATAATGTTTTGTTATAGGATTTTGCTCAGGGTATTACCGCCCTATGCGGTAGCCTTGTTGAGTCCAATAGGATGTGTCTGCGTAGTCAAATACAGGCCACCATTCGGTGTTGTCGTCATAGATGACTTCGTATTCATCAAGGACAACTTTTCTGGCAGTGGGATCGACGGATGTCTGCATGTAGGGGTCATCGTACCATAGAGTCACTTTGGCTTTTTCCACTACTGTCTCGATGAGGTGGTTAATAAGGTAAATGGCCTTTATCCTGCCGCCCTTGGCGCTCCCGACGGAGTAGGTAAAATCCTTTGCCATCATGCTTCTGCCATAGGAGTCGAAGAATTCCACATTAACATGCACATCGGCAGGCGAAGAGGCCTGGAAGAAGCATTCTGCATCCATAGCTATTCCATCAAGACAGTATCCTGGCTTGCAGATTTTATCGTCATTCTCAACCCATAGAGTCTCTACGCCGTTGATTTGCCCTGAGTTTGAGCGGTTGGTATATTTGCAGGGCTTGGCAAAGAAATGCGGTTGATCTTTAATAAATTCTGAATTCCCACTTAATCCCATAAAAGCCGGAACGACGTAGAAATATTTGCTCAGCGGCATCTCAGAGTTATCCAGAGTGAAATCAAATCCATAGTCCTCGCCGAATCTCAGGTAACTATATGCGCGATAGTCGCTTGTTACTTCGCTCGTTTTAGCAGCCTTTATGAAATTGAAATTCTCATCGTAGATTAAGAGTTCGAGCCTGTCATACTCCTCGATTAAATCATTAACAGAAAACCATCCTATTTTGCCGGGATGAGGTATCGAGACCGTTCCATGATAGGACTTTTTACCCTGATCATAAGTCTGCGTATAATTCATGACCGGGAATGGGCTATCGGCGATGCGCCAGAGAACCATAGACCCTTCTGCCCACTTCATCGAAGCGGCTGCATGTTTGAACCAGTCGGCGTATTCAGCTATATCGCCGACGATGGCGCCGCCCTTCATATCAGTAGACACACCAACGGCAAGTGTGCCCTTCCATTCGTCAAGACTTTTATCTGTAGCACTATAGGTTATCTCATAATACCTGTCAGTAGCTTTAAGTACAGAAGGCTTTGAACTGCCAGCGTCATTATCCATTTTATGCGTCATGGATACATCGAGATTAATTCTGAGGGGTGAGATGTCCACTGTTGCAGCACCCAAAGTAAAGCCAAGGTCAATATGAAGAAAGAATCTCGATGCATATTGAAACATTGAATTTGAGAGTTCCTTCTTTAGATTGGGATCCTTGACATCTATATTTTTGGAGCGATTGACCGTGGTCTCATAGTCTTTGCTTGTTTTCATGTTCCATTTGAAGAGTTCGGTTTTAATAGCTCCTTCGTGACGGAAGGCTTTATCTCCTTTGACTTTGACGGCCTTATCGTAAGCTGCCGCAAAGTTGAAGTCAACACAAAGTTTAGCCACATAGATATCCAAGCCTATAGATGGCATCCCATGGAAAAACGGGAAGGTAAATTCCAACATCTTCCAGTCGTATTTATGAAGGATTCCATCGGAAGGTACCGTCATGCCTGTAGAGCCGATAATTCCCCAACCGGACCATTCGTCGGCCTCTATTGCATAACAAGAAGACACCTGTACAATGTCATTGCTCAATTCAAGATCAAAACCATTCTGAAGGCTGAATTTCAACTTAACATTCTGATAGCTTGCGAGTCCTATTCGTGTAGCCGAAGTCTTGCTGGTGCCTCCACGTTTGATTGCATGATCCTTGAGGTGTAACTTGTCGCCTGAATGTTCCCATTTATGATAATCTGCCGGGTTTATTTCAAATTCATCCACTTTACTTTTATCACCGTCCCAAAACGACAAAGAAAACAATGGTTCGGAAGACATTTCACCATCATCTGCGCGGGAAAGGGGATTATGTCTTGGCACAAGACGAAACCCTTTCAATTTCATGCCGTCCCCCGAACGAGATTGTTTTGAATCATCCTCTTCATAGTCGCCCGCAATACTGGCATCAATTGAAAAGTCAAGCTCTTTGAAAACTTTACTAAGAGGAATTCCATGAGAAGTCAGCAGATATCCTCCCCCGGTTTCCTCGATATTGTCAACCTCGTCGCAAAGTGTCTGCTGGAATAGCTGACTCATGGTGGTAGCGATATAATCGCCGCGCTGCGGAAGAAGGTCGGAGGGAATATTCTTGGTAAATAGGATTTCGGTATGACCCAATGTGGAGTCGTTACGGCAGGAAATGATATAGGGCACATACTTCTCGTCGATGACACGGACGCCATCCTGAAATTGATAGGTCACATCGCCGAATTCGGTCTGCTCGGTACGCGGAGCTGTGAAACCGTCGCCGTTAGGCGTATCATCGTTGCCATCAGCGGGCGGTTCATCAAGCATGAGAGTGCAGCCTGATGCAAATATCAAGATGCCGATTATTGCCAATATATTTTTTATGGTTTTCATCGTTCAAATTTTATTGGATAAAGATTGGAAAGAGTTCCGAGGGTTTGATATGCGTCATACTCTATGTCGTCCCTTAGGACATAGAGACGGAAATTTTCTCTATCATAGCAGCGAAGGTCTATTTTGCCCTGCCCCTGATTTGTGGGAGCCCATATTCGGAGCTCGGCATAGGGAATGCCGAAAGCCTCGCGGGGCACCGCCAATCCGGTGAGTTCGCCTCCGACGAAAGCTCCGATCATCATTGTCGAGCTGTCCCAAGGCTTACCGTCAATGCTTATGTCGGCATAAATCACCATATCGGATGGGTGCCACCTATGGAAATCTCCGGCTTCCCACCTCTCTATGACCCTCACCCGGCATGTGTCGGACAAAAGGCCGTTTCCGCTGATGGCCATAATATCGACCGCTCCGGGGTATACGGCATGGAGAGTGTCATTGTGCAATTTGGCGATATTGGGGTCGGACAACATCCAAAAGACAGGGCTGCCGATTTTAGACGTATCCGAATACTCGATTCCCAGCGGCATGGAATCTCCCACCATCACGCAGGACTCCGCGTTGGTTATACGCATGCTGACGCCGTCCCAGTCATCGGGTTCTTCCCCAAACTGGTAAAAATCGCCGCATGAAATCATCAGCAGGCTTGCTGTAAGGGTCCATAAGAGATGCTTCATAATCCAGTCAACGTTAGGGTTGTGTAACTGGAGGGGTAGCCTCCTTTCGGGGAGCAGACACTGTCATTATGTTCGATTGTCCGGACTGGCGTCCATCCTCAAACTGTATGCAGATATAGTATTCGGCCGTCTCGCCGGGATTGAGCCGCGGGTCAACGTAATACTTCCGTTCGGAGGGGATGTCGGTGATATACTCGAAGGTATCATCACCGGGGAGCTTGCGATAGAGGCAGAAGTAATATGGGGCACCGGATGGGACATCGGAAATCTCCCACGCCAGCTTTACACAAGCATCATTTTTGCTGTAATCCCCCAGAAGCTTGACAGGAATGTCCAAAAATCTGTCATAGTTAACTTTTGCCGAGAAAACAGGGGTCAATCCGGAACCGATATCCCAGAGGCTTACAGTCTCCACGGCATACTCGTATCGCTGATTTACGGGACCATCGGGAGCATCATCGACCTGCATTACATGGCCGTTGGCACGTACCGAGTCGCCATCGAAAGTCCTAAGCAATTGCCAGTCGCGGCTTCCGGCCTTGCGACGATAGCAATTGTAATGTCCGATGATCTCATCGCCGCCGCCAATCCAGCGGGTATGAATCATCTTATTGTCAACCCATGCCGAATCAAGGTGCGCTTTGGAGGGAGGAGCGGTATTGGGTCGAAGCACAGCGATGGTGTCTGAGAATGCGCCGGAATTGCCGGCCCAGTCGACAGCACGCACGGCATAGTAGATGTATCGTTCGTTAGCGTCCACAGCTATAGTGTCCGTGTATGAACGTGGAATTATATGGCTGTGGTTTGCCATCTGGAAGAGGTGGTCGCGTGCATTGGCATAGAATACGTCGTAATAATGCACATCGAGAGTGTCGGACATGTCCCACATCATGGCTACGGTTCCGTCAAGTGCGGGGAAAGCCTTGAAATTGGTCGGCGCCACAGGTGGCTTGGCATCATGGACACGCAGAAGTCGGGGCATGGAATATCCAATATTTTCGGCAGTATCGACAGCCGCCATAACAATCAGACCGGTGGAAATTTTGGTCACATCGATACGCACGGTGGTGTCGGTGGGTGCAATATACTGGTCGGTCAGAAGACGCCATTGCTTGAGGGAGTCGCGCTCGTTGTGATACATAGGGATATAACGCACGAAGTCGTTCTCTATGGTGTCTTTGCGGAAATGGATAGTAGCATATATCTCATCCCAAAGGTTTTCGCCGGGGCGGTCGATTTCTATCAATGTGATTTCGGGACCGCGCGGAGGCTCCATGTCCGGGAAATGAACTTTTATGGGGGCGCTCATGGCCGTGAGGTCGCCGAAAGCATCGTGAGCCTGAATGGCATATTCAAAATCGCCGGTAAGGCCATGAGAATGTTCAAAGATAACGTCCTCGTTATTGAGCCCGGCGGAGATAGGCGGCGCATAAGGTCTTTTGTTCACCTTCTCCCATTCGGTAGAACCTACCGGACGGGTGTATATCTCAAAAGTACCGTTGATAGTGTCATTCCAGGAGAGTGTCACGCTGCCATGTCCGGTAATTGAGTCGGTAATCTGAATGTCGTAGGGCTGCGGTTTGTATTTGCTGTTGGAAACATGTTCCACCTGAGCCGGCATAATGAAGAAACGTCCGGTGGTATCGGTAACCGAGGGTAGAACATAGTAGGAATATGTCTTACCCTTCTTGGCGGTGCGGTCCACGAACCTCAAGCCCATAGCCTGCGCCACGTCGGGACGCCACTCGGCCGCCAGATAGGCTGCCATGAGGCGCGTCTTCTGGTCCTGCTCCATTTCGGAGAATGCTCCTATGGTGCCGGGCTCGTAGGTTGTCATTTCGGGATTCATATCTCCGCTGCCGTAAATCGCGCCCATGCCCATATATGCTATAGAGTCGACAGTGTCGGGATAGCATTTCTTGAACTGCTCGAGCGACAGCGGCCTGATGCGTTGCGCAAGAGTGTCGAGCTTGAATCCGTCCGCGTCATCGTTCACTCGGTAGACGTCATAGCCGAAATGGTTGAGATATTCCCATTCGGGATACTCTGAAATGGCCCAGCGAAGCACCACACTGTCGCCGTAAGCGCGAGCTGCTGCCTTGATGTATACATACATGTCCTCTATGCGAGAGGTGGTATCCGGCTTTATCGTCCCGAGAGGATAGGTACCGGGCAATTGGTCGCGATAGATTACACCGTCGTCAGCGGAGACCGAATCGGCGGAGGCAGACTCCATGGCATCGCCAAGATCTTGCGTTTGCACCATTCCGAAAACCAAGGGAGCGGCCACCGTGACAGCCACGGCCCAAAGCAACGTACGCATATGTTTTGTTTTATTATGTTTCATTGTCTTTATATTCTTACAATTTCTTTATCAGCTCTTTATAAGTCCTCGTATATGTCTTGAAGAAGTAGTCGCAGTTGTCCTTGATTTCCTTGTGGGATGCCGGTCTGAAGACCGTCCACCTCAAAGCCTTGTAGTTCCAGGCATTGACACGGTAACGGGTGAAAGTGAATTTCATATTACTGTATTCAGAGGCCTTACTCGATCGGAAGCGGGTATCCATCGAAGTGGCTGTGTATAGATAAAGCCTTCTACCAAAATGGCAACTCGGAGATCCGACAGCCGGATGGGCAAAAATACGGAAATGTCTTGAGTTCCAAGGATCCTTAAACATGACGTTGGGGTCAAGGCTACCGTAGGATGCCGAACCCCAGAGGACACCATATTGATATGCCGGAATATTCAGGCGGATACGATTGTAACGCCCGGATGTGGTGAATATACGTCCGGCATTAGTTGCCATCCAGTCTTTCATATTACCTCTCTTATACTTGTTCTGATAATGAACTTTTTCCCCTATCTCATCCGAGACTTTCTCACATACATCAAACAGGTCATAGAAAACCTCGGCCTGAGCCCTTTCGGTCAACGGCAATTCAGTAATCAAACCGTCGGTATCCTCACCAAGCAGGTTGTTGTGATAAACAGTGCCACGGCTATAGAGAGGCCATAGGGTTCTGACGTGTGTTTTGAAAATCTTAGTTCTGTCCATCGTGACTTTCTCTCTGATAGAGACCTGACCATCGGATATGAGATATTTTCCGGGCTGAAGTAAACCGAAGTTCCACGTTCCAAGGGGCGTATCTATATACATTGACTCCGTGGACCTACATGTGAAGTTTAGGTAGTTCTTTGAGGAGGAGAAATAACGACCTCCGATGAAGAACATATTGCTCAGATAGCTCATGTAGGTGAAGGGATTTGACGTAATAGTGAGCAAACCGGGGGAAGCCACGCTGAATTCGGAATCACTCCTTTGGAAGTCGCCAAGCAGATACTTATCGCTCTGTCGATAGAGTTTCAAAGTCAAGTGGTCGAGCCGCACTCCAAGGAATGCCTCAAAGTAAGGCTCTGTATTATTTGTGGGGGTATCGAATATCTTATCTCCATCCGGCGGATTTCCGTAAAGATATACGTTGCTCAGATCCATCAGATCCTTGGATTGGTGAGCATCGACCATGGCACTTCCTTTCTTGTATATGGTCACACGATAGCGAGTTCCTCCGCTGGATGCATCAGTGGATTCTCCCAAATCTGTCGTAGTGGCATAATCGATTTTGTTCACCTCTATGCGGTAATTATTTAAAGAGTCATTACTTGTGCCGATGCTGCTAATTGTGCCGATGCTGGTAATTCTGCCGCTTCCACTGCTGCCGGTTCCTCCGGTTCTTCCGGTTAGGAAACTCGATAGTGTAGGAGACATTGTTACTGTAGTACTTGTCAAACTCTTCAGCAGATTACTTTGTTCTCTCTTATATACTTCCTCGGGAGAATTTCCGTAGACTACATAGTTCTTATATTCGGTCCATGTTGCCGGACTCCTCAAGCGTTCAACCCATTCGTAACGCAGGACAAGTCTGCAATGGCCATATTGACGTGTAACATTAAACAGTTCAAGTCCGCCATCGGGAGTCATTATGGACACTGAGTCGTTCTCGATCCATTTATTGTTGGCACTGGACACAATCTGAGTCCCTTTATATAGGTACCATTTAAGATTTCCCTTATTATAAGCTTTTCCCTTCATCCTATATTTAAGGGAGATTATAGGATGCTTGAGGTCAATGGGAAGGACATACACACTCTTGCTGGAAATCAGGATACCGTTTTTGTCCTTATAGCCATCCGTGTTGGCGGGGAAGGCAAGGGCTACGTGTTGTTCAAGGTCTTCCGCATCTTCGAAAGTGCGTTCTGCGGTGTTATTGGTTACGAAGAAGAAGTCCTTGGTCTGGGTCCAGGGCCGGAAATTCCATTGATTGGTGATTGTATCGAAAGTCTCGGGATGATTCCATTTTCCTTTGACAAATTCCCTGGCACGTCCTTTGATGCGCAGACGGTAATATTTGTTAGGATTAAGTGCTGTAACGCTCAGCGTCACCTTGTCTCCATTGACAAAATACTCCATTTCGCTCGTTTTGCCATTTTTACCGGCCTTTGCATCTTTAAGGTTCGAGTACTCGGTCAGAGTAGGCACGGAGTCGGCCATAATCTCGAACTTGAATTTACGGCTTGCAAGACGCTCGATAGCCTTCTCGTCGTAGTTGTCGGCAGCACTCGATTCCTTGAGTTTTGCAACTTCGTTGGGGTCAGCCACATTGATAATGCTATTGATATCAGACTGAGTGGTTACCTTGGGGCGGCTCTGAATCTGCCAGTCGATAGGATTCTCGACTGCCTTGTCCCAGTCTTCGGAACCGATGTTGCACGTTTCGAAGAGCTTATAGTTGTCGAGAGCATTTCCTAAGAACATCTCGCAGACGTCACCACATTCAAAGGAGAATTTCTTGTTGATCTTGACAAGGCCGCCAAGCAGACGGAGTTTCACACGGGCTTTGCCGGTGAAATAGTTGGGATTGGGCATACCACATCTGAGGACGCCACCCATACCTGCGTCAAGGAGGTCAATCTTCTTGTTGAAGAATCCGAGGAAGATACGTATGCCGAACTTTGCATAAATATAGGCATAGAGCTGGCCTTCGCCATACCATCCGTTATGGCCAGGCGTACCATCCTTGAGGTTGATGCATCGCTCCGGGCCAAGCTTGCGGATGGATAGGTCAAATCCGGCTTCTGCGCCCATATCGCCGTAGAAAAGTCCGAGGTTAACTTTGATGTAACCCCATACGGCAGCACCCATCATCACGCCGCCACCGGTGGTCGCGTTGGACATAAACCGAGTCTTGGCTTCATTCCTGGCTTTGTCGGCTTTGGATACGTCATCGCTCTCATAAGTACCGGAGGAGGATCCGTTGAGGAAGTTGCGAATCTTCACGGGAATGGGCGGAAGGTTTCCGTTGTTGGGCAGCTCGTTTCCAACGCACAGATATGCATTGGCTCCCACGGCCACAGTAACGATTGTGCTATTGAAGTCAATAAGTGTAAATGTGCAGCGCTTGTCCGGATCGGGTTGACCGAGATAGACATGCCATTTCAATGAAGTATCACGACCGGTTTTCTTATGTCCGATATAGAAGTCGAGCTCTACATGGGCTCCGGGACCTTGGGCTTTGATACCGGAGTCTGACTTGTCAGAGTCTTTCTTTTTCTTCTCTTCATACTTCTTCATCGTAGCATCGTAGTCTTCGGTCTTGGAGTCGTTGTTATCCTTGACAGAGCCGGTGAAGTTACCTGCGTAATATCCAAGGTCTTCACTATAACCCTCGAAAGTGGAGTCAAGAGCCTTGAGCTTTTTGGTAAGTTCTTCCGTTCCGCCATCCATTTTGGCATCGACGGTGACATTGAGTTGGAAATACTGTTCCTGATCATTGTTCTCATAGACCATATTGACCTTGCTCTTGACCATACCGCCAACAGCATCGACATCCCCCTTGAAGATGAAGGTTGTCAAGTCTTTTTTCTTGTTGTCGAAAACAACCGTGAGGTCGAGGTTTCCTTTGAGTGTTACATTATCAACGGTTGAAAGGCCCATGCCGGCAATGATGCCGATGACACCCTTGGCCGGTTTTGGAACGGCTTTGCCGGATTGCGAATTGGCGAAGTCTTTTGCGCAGTTGAAATAGAACCCGCCGTGGATACCGTTGATGGTAAGAGGACCGGCGGGGATGCCGCATTTGCCTCCTGCCATGATATCGAAGTAGCCCCAGCTGAAGTTGTTGTTTTCTTCCTTATGGTCAAAGTATCCGCCGTCAATGGTCACCTCAAAGAGGCCGCCTTTGACGCTGGCTTTAATCTGACCGGCGTATCCCGAATCCTTACCCGGGTTTTCGGCACAGCTCAGGCTTCCTTCCAACTTGAATATCTTGCCGTCAACGGCAAAGGAGGCATCCCTAAATTTCGTCTCCTTATAGTCAAGCGAGATTTTGGAGAGGTCGTCGATGTTCTTTACCCATGACTGGAACTCTATTGTAGTGCCGGCACTGATTTCAAGTTCTTCGCAAAGGGTTATATCGCCGCCAAGGGTTATGCCTATGTAGGGGTCTTTTTCGTCTCTATGCAAATCAAAGCCCCACTTCTTGAGTGTGAATTTAAATGGCCCGATCTTCTTCTGTGGCGATGCGCAGCCCCATTGTCCCATGCTGAGGTAGAGGCCGCTGTTTTCTCCAAAATCAATCTTCGAAGCTTCATTCCACCACCCGGCGCCGATAGCGCTGCTGCTCTCTACGTCAGCCAACATCTTTTGGGTAGCCGCTGCCGCCGAAGTCTGCAACCCGCTCTCATATACCGACTCGAAGCCGTCATTGTTGGCAAGGCGCATCTTGCAGAACTTAATCCGGGGCAATTGAAGTTTGAAGGGCAGTTTGGCCAGCTTCTTGTTTAAGGTTTCCACGCCGGCGATAGTGACCTCGCCGCCGACAAGAAGCTCGACGTTCGTTTTTGTCTGTCCGTACTCGTTGTCTATGGCTTCAACGAGGAAATATGTCAGGTCCTTGTCAAGAGTGAGGTCGCCAAGCATGAAGTCAAAGTTGAGATCCTCAATCTGCGAAGTTTTGAATACGTATGCAAAACCTTTGCCGCCACCCTTTCCGGTGAAGGACTGATTGTAAATATTGCAGGCGTAGTCAATCTCTCCCTTGAACAGGGGGATTTCGAGCTTGCCGTTAAATCCGAATTTCTTAAAGTCGTTTTGGACTATCGACACCATAACTTTGTCAAGGCTGAACTTGAAACCTCCAATGGTTCCGCTCTCGCCGGCCTTGTAGTTGATGGCGTTGACAACGCCGCAGTCGAGGGTAAATCCGGACTTATCAATGAAGAGGTTCTCCACGGCAACCTTCATCGGTTCTTTGCCGTTGCCTATCTTGATTGACGAAGGGAATGCCATTGACAGTTCCTTGAAATAAAGGCCTGTCCATTCTTTTTCCTTACCTTTTGCCAAACCGAGGCTCTCAAGTTTATATCCCTCGGGGAAGGATCCCATCTTAGTGTGATTGCTTCCGGAAGCAAGGTCGATAATAGCCTCATCTGCCGTAAACACATAACCGGGGAGATCTACATGTTCGAACGGGTCGACAGATACCTCAGCCGTGAAATCTTCCCACTTCTGTATCTTGGTGCCTACGTGGAGTATGGGCGATTCCTCTGTACGTTTACCATTGACCACCTTTTTGAGGTCGGAGGGCATGGTCATGTCGATGTCGAGGTTGAGCCATTCGAATTTATTACCGCTCCAAGATACAAAGCATCCGTCTTCCGGCTCTATAACATCCTTGGGCGCAAGGAATTTGCATTTGAAACCGCTCTTGGGTTCCTGTACTTCAAAATCCTTAAGGAGCGCCACGGTGCCGCCTTCGGGTATGAGCGACTTGGGACTGATACACATCCTCGGTGCGCCGAAGACCAAAATCTGTCCCTGAGTGGCCTTGGTATTGGGCACAACGAAGGTGCCGAACAAGTCCATGGTGGCATAGGTCGGCGCAAACTTCATTTTCGAGATTGTCAAGTTCACCGGCGAGGGATTGATTTCTTTCGGAATCTCAAGCGGGAAGGTAACATTCTCCACATTGCCCTGGAGAAGTCCGGCCACAAAGGCTTTTCCCTCCTGGAATTGCTGATAGTATTCGCCTATGGGGAGTTGCTCGGCAAGGCTTTTAATCTTGTCGCCGGCCTTGCCCTGAAGTTTGTCTGCGTAGGGGATGCCGGTGTCACCGATGAGGTTATCGATACCCCAGTCGGAGAATAACTTGTCAACTACTTCCGAGCTGCTCATCTTGTTG
>CAYSJG010000048.1:0-11417 GCA_964431295.1 uncultured Sangeribacter sp.
TATCTCTCGCTGCGTGAAGCTGTCTGCGACAAACTGCGCCGCGAAAACGGCTATGAATGCGCTCCCTCGCAAATAGTGGTGGGCAACGGCGCGAAGCAGGAGCTCTGCAACGCGGTGCTCGCACTGGTCAATCCCGGCGACGAAGTGGTCATACCGGTACCGGCATGGGTAAGCTATGTGGAGATGGTCAAGCTCGCCGGAGGCATACCTGTGACCGTAAGCGCCGATATCGACGCCGACTTCAAGATCACTCCCGCGCAGCTTGAGGCCGCCCTGACACCGCGCACACGCGTCATCATGCTCAACAACCCCTCCAACCCTACCGGAAGCATCTACAGCCGCGAGGAGCTCAAAGGGCTCGCGGAGGTGCTCGCAAAATGGCCGGATGTCATCATCCTCGCTGATGAGATATATGAGCATATCAACTTCGTGGAGGAGATCGCAAGCATATCCGAATTTCCGGAAGTCCGCGACCGGACAGTCATCATCAACGGCGTCTCCAAGGCATACGCCATGACCGGATGGCGCATTGGCTGGCTCGCCGCACCCGAGCCCATCGCCAAAGCTGTCACCAAACTGCAGGGACAATACACCTCCGGAGCATCCTCCATAGCGCAGAAGGCCGCCGAGGCTGCATATCTCGGCCCGCAGCAGTGTGTAGCAGAGATGCGAGAGGCATTCCGCCGTCGCCGCGACCTCATCGTGCAGCTCGCCAAAGAGATACCCGGATGGAGAGTCAACAACCCCCAGGGGGCGTTCTATCTCTTCCCCGAAGTCACCGGATGCCTCGGCAAGAGCGCACCGGACCGCCGCATCGACACTGCCGCCGACTATGTGATGTATCTGCTCGAAGTGGCCCATGTGGCCTGTGTGGACGGCGCTGCATTCTCCGCACCGGGATACATCCGCCTCTCCTACGCCACCTCCGACGACAATATACGCGAGGCCATGCGCCGCATCGCCGACGCTACGGCCGCCCTCAGATAAGACAACTTAGACCTTATAGAGTCTTTGACGTTAACACTAATATCCATATCATGAACTCGAAATTAGCCGTAATTCTGCTCGCCGGAGCCGCGGCACTCCAAGCCACGGGCCTGGCGAACCCGGCAAAACCCTCAGTCAACGTAATGAGAAACAACAGAGAGTTTACTGCAACAGACCGCACTCCCGTCAGCCGCATCGACCCGCCATACTGGTGGACCGGTATGCGCAATGACACACTGCAGCTCATGCTCACAGGCCATGACCTCGACGCGGCTAAAATCACCATCGACTATCCGGGAGTCAGCCTGGCCGAGGATATCCGGCCGGGCAATCCGGACTACCGCATACTCTATCTCACGCTCTCACCGGAGACCAAGCCGGGAGAGATGAAGATACAGGTGGACGCGCCGCAAGGCTCACAGACTATCGATTACCAGCTGAAAGCACGTGCTAAAAGCGGTGAGGAGCATCAGGGATTCGATGCCTCCGACGTGCTCTATCTGCTCATGCCCGACCGCTTCGCCAAGGGTGAGAGCAAACTCGCCGACCCGTACGCTTCACTCCGCCACAAAGCGCAGCCGGACCGCAAAAATCCCAATGCACGCCACGGCGGCAACCTCGCCGGCATACGCGACCATCTCGACTACATCCAGGATCTCGGAGTGACTGCCATCTGGGTGTGCCCGGTCCTTGAAAACGATATGCCCGGCGGCTCGTACCACGGATACGCCACTACCGACTATTACCGTATCGACCCGCGATTCGGCTCCAACGAGGAGTGGAACGAACTGATAGCCGAGGCGCAGAAGCGCGGCATCAAAGTGGTCATGGATATGATATTCAACCACAGCGGCTCCGAGCACCCCTGGATGCACAATATGCCCTCGCCCGACTGGTATAATCACCCCGAGGGGGATGTGCTGACCAACTTCCGCCTCACCACGGTCCACGACCCCTACGCTTCCGAATATGACAAGGACGCGACGGTCAACGGATGGTTCGTACCCTCCATGCCCGACCTCAACCAGCGCAATCCACATCTGATGAAGTATCTGACTCAGAACAGTATCTGGTGGGTGGAGAGCAGCGGCATCAACGGCATTCGCATGGACACTTACCCCTATGCCGACATGACAGGGATGGCCTATTGGGCCAAGGAGGTCATGAAGGAATATCCCAACTTCAATATCGTGGGAGAATGCTGGTATGCCAACGAGGCCGGCTCGGCCTTCTGGCAAAACGGCTCAAGCATCAACCCTGTCAGGACGGAGCTCCCCACAGTCATGGACTTCCACATGATCCTGAACGGAAATAAGATCTTCGATGAAGAGACTACTCCCTGGACCGGCCTCAACATCCTCTATGACCATCTGTCGCAGGATTTCCTCTACAAAGACCCGCAGCATATCCTCACCTTCCTCGACAATCATGACAGCGACCGATTCCTGAAAGAGCTGCCGCAAAATCTCGACATCTGGAAGCAGGCTGTCACTTATCTGCTCACATCACGCGGCATACCGCAGATATACTACGGTACGGAGCTGCTGATGAACGGATCAAAGGAGGGGAGCGACGGTTTTGTGCGCCTCGATATGCCCGGAGGATTCCCGGAGGACAAGATCAACGCATTCACAGCCGCCGGACGCACCGAATTGCAAAACGAAGCAGTAGACTATCTGTCAAGGCTGCTCAACTGGCGCAAAGGGGAGGCAAATGAGGTCATCGCCAAGGGCACACTCAAGCATTTCATGCCCATCAACTGCGCATACGTCTACGAGCGCCGCCTCGGCGACAGGCAGGCTGTCGTCATCATCAACGGCACTGACGAAACCATGGAGCTCGACATGAAGAGATACAAAGAGATCATGCCGCAGGGGGCGAAGATGCACCGCGCACTCGGAGGCGACGACATCGTCATCGGCGAGACCATGACACTCGCACCCCGCGAAACGCTTCTCCTGCAGAACTTCTGACCACCGAATTTTAAGACCGCGATTCTAAGACAGCTTTTTTAGCTAATTTAGCTAAAAAAGCTGTCTTAGCTATTATAGCTATTTTAACTATTTTAGCTGTCTTAGCTATTTTAGCTTTCTTAGCTACTATAGCCATATGCTATTATGACTGATTTGTCACTTTTAGAGAGAAAAAGTTTTCGTATTGATATTTTTTGCTTATATTTGCAATCTAATAGATGCACTGTCCGCAACTTATTATTACATTTTGGTTTTGCCGACAAGTTTGACATCTTGCGAATTTTACATTGTAAAATAACTTTCTACAAACCTATATAATTTCAACAACTCTAAATTATATAATTTCAACAACTCTAAATTAAAAATCTCACAAAAACTGAATTTTTCACAAGCGGTCAGGCAGTATGACTTGACATTTCGCTTACTAAAAATCTCACATTATGAACAATTTATCCAAAATCGCAGCAACCGCACGGTCACTCCTATACAGCGTGATGGCGACAGCGTCAGCACTCGCCGGAATGCTGATGGCAACCGCCGCCGATGCCGCTGCAGCAAACACCTATCTTACAGTCAGCTACCTCTATCCATACGACGCAGAGAAGAAAGGGGTCAATGTCCCTCCGGGTATCGACCATGCATACGTTGACTTTCAAATTCCCGCCGGCACGAACCTCTCCATCGGGTCAGGCACAGTCACGCTGAAAAACGGCAACACCACCGTAGGCAGCTGGACAGCTTCCGGCAGCGACACGGAACATATATATGTCGACGGCAGCCGTCTATATATAAATTTCGACTCTGCGCTCGAAACTCTCGGACAGACCTATACGCTGAGTCTGCCCGCAGGGATAGTCAACGGCTATACCGAGTTGGACTCCGACGGCAACGACATTCCGAGGACGGCCGCCTCCAATGAGGCGAGGACCATAAAATTCACCCTCTCCTACCTGACGCTGACCTCCTCCTCTCCGGCCGCCGGTGCATCCCTGCCGAGTTTCCCCGCTGTGTCATCGGCCGTATTCAATTTTGATTTCGGCGCAGACAGCGACGAATACGGCACACTCCATTATGATGCCTCAAAACTGATCACGCTGACCAAAGACGGAAGTGAATACGCCTCCTGGCCCGCATCCAAAGAAGCCGGACATCTCCGCACTACTACCGGCTATCCGGACAGCTTCACAATAGATTTCGGAGAGGATCTTCAGGCAGGCTCCTATTCTCTCTCCGTACCCCGCGGAATTTTTAGCGGTGTCGGTCTCTCCAATGGCCCTCTGACGTTGAATTTCACAGTCACCCGCGCTTTATCATATTCCGTTCTACCCTCCCCCGGCAATTCGGCCTCTAAATCAGCCATGTCGCATGTAACGATCACCTATCCCGCCACATCAAGCGTCACTGTCAATTCCGGTGGATCAGCCACCCTCACGTTTGTAAAAAATTCGGGAACCGAGACCATTGCGGATGTAAGCTACACACTCTCCGCCTCCGGCAATGTGCTCACACTCTCCTGCGACCCCGCAGCCATTACCGCAAGCAGCTCGGCCATTAATGTCAACTGGTTTAAAATCACTATCCCGTCAGGCAGTTTCACTGTCACAGACTCCGGAGACACATTCACCAACGACAATATCGAGCTGACACCTTATCAGATTTCGGCAATCGCAGCTTCCGACCTGACTTTCACACCACCTCTGACACAGAAAGGGCTCACGGCAGAAGACCTCAAAACCATCACACTTCAACTCGGGAATGATTTATCATGGGCCAATGAAAGCGACCTGAATCTCAGCGCCGCCAACCCGAACACTCTGCTCTTTGTGTCGGCCGCTCCCTTTGACCAACAATTTAATCTGCAATATAAGCTCGCCGCCATCAGTGCCGACAAGAAGACACTGACCCTCCAGCTTAAAGATGCTTCCGGACTGAGCAATTATACTGAAAAGTTCCCGGAAGGACAGGCCATCATACGTATATATGGCAACAAAATCCAAGACTCCTCCGGTGCTAAAAACACCCAGATGGACATCGAAGCCTGGGAGCTCGAGGGTGTGACAAGCGCTGTCACATATAAGACGGTGCCCGCAGACAAAGAGGTGGTGACAGCCGGCTCCATCAGCTCGCTGGAACTCTACTTCACCCGCCCAATAGCATTCGCCGATGAAAACGCTATGATCACATTAGCCTCGAAAACCGGAGGCACAATAAAGCAAGTCAAGGTCGGCGCTGCTACAATAACCACAGGAGCACCGCGTACTGCCAAGTTTACCAACCTTTTCGGCAACAATACCGAAAACGATGACTACACCTTCACCATACCTGCGGGAGCCTTTCGCGAGACAGGCACCGGCTGGCTCAACGATGAGATGGTAATCACATGCAAGAAGGCCGGGGACTTCGCAGTGAGAAGCATCACGCCTCAGCCATCCACATTCTCCGGCACAGCCGCAAATCCGGTAACAAATCCCGGAGAGGCACGCGAGTATTATCAGAAGTTTGTGATTACATATCCCGAAGCAGCCGACATCAAGCTTACCTCCGGCTATGCCACGAAGCTTGCATCATGCACCTTCGGCGAGACAGCCATCGCCAACGGCTTCAACAACAACCAGACAATCACTCCGACAGCCAAAGGCGGCATCACCGTGGCCTCCGCTGAGGTCAGCGGCAATCAGCTCATTCTCACGCTCAGCGGCAAATACAAGATGCCCACCCCCACTGATCAGGTACTTTGCCTACGCGTAGCACAGGGAATCATTGACATGATCGGATACACCGACGGCGCGCAAGTAAGAAAGGAAAACCCGGCCCTCAACTTCTACTTCAACGGATTAGACGGCGCAGAGGCCACAATGGGAGGAATAACGCTGACTTCACCTGCTCTCACATGCACACCCTCAGATATGGGCTCCATCACCCTCACCAGCGCAAACAACGAGACTCTATACTTCCTTGATCAGTTTACAACAGGGCTATTCAACAAAGAAACACACGGCGGATTTACAGCAACTTTGTATAACTCTTCAGGAGGTGTGGCTTCCACCTATACCCTTACTAAATGTGCAAAAACAACAAGCGTCACAGCCTCAGGTGGAAGCACCAATCTCGCCCCGGGTGTCTATACCCTTAAACCGAGTTACGATGAGAAAACCAGATTATATACTGGAGCACAACCACAAAAAGGGAAACTAGTAGCCAGCAGTATCACTTATACCAACTGTAATCCAGTCTCTCAGCTCGAATACACTATCACCGTGGTGGCAAGCAAGGATCCGTGGGACAAGACAAAGCTGACTGCCACATCTCCGGCGACATCATTTGACAAGAATGCCAATCCCACCGGCCCGACACAATTCACATGGACTGTCAACAGCGATGATCCCATAAGCATCGACTGGTCCAAATCCATATCACTGAATACGCCTGACGGCGGTGAGGCTCTCTCGATACCTGTATCCAACGATTACGGATATTTCAGCTACAATATCGCGGAGAGAACTATGACCCTCGACCTGTCCAAACATGAGAAGGCTACGTCGTTGATGACCAAATACGGCAAGTATACATTGACATTCCCCGCAGAGATCTTCACCATGAGCTATATCAAGAATGAAGCTCTGTCATACGAGTATACCTACAACCGTATAGTAGACAAGACATACACCATCCGTCCCGCGGACAAATCCGAGCTCGAAAACGGCGGTCTCAACGAAATCACCGTAACATTCCCCAAAGTCGACGATGACATCACTTTGACATATGACAGCGGTAAGCCGGCAAAACTGACGGATGGATCAGGCAATACGATGTCCGCTACTCCGACCATTGCCTGAAAAACGCTCACATTCAATTTTGACAACATCGATGCCGGAAGCTATACATTCACCATCGATGCATCGGCGATAACACTCACGGCCTCCGAAGGCAACTATCCCGTCACCGATCCCATATCGGCGACATACACCGTGAAAACCGCCGACCCCTGCACGGGATATCTCGCCGACCATATCACGCTCGACATACCTGCAGCCCTCAACTGCGACCGAGCATCCACCACTACCCTCTTCTCCTCATACGGCATGGGTATCATTAGCCTCGGACTCGATGTCACCGGTCTGCAGATCAACACTTCATGCGCCGAAAAGATATATCTCGTACGCGACGGCAGCACGATTGTCAGCTCCATACAATGCAACGAGACTCCAGAGCTGGCGGAAGTCGGAAGAATCATGATCCAGAATATGTCTATGACAGAATCCGCGGAATCCGGCATGATCGGTGGAGGAGATGCTCAGCAATATCTGATGATGCTCTTCGACGAGACTATTTATGAGTATAATGGCGGCTCTGACAATTTCCGCGTCTCCGGCACATATACACTGACGATACCCGATGGAGCCGTGAAGCTGGATGACGGCACGCTGCTCCATGGATTGACGCTCGATTATATCTATGACGACACGGAGAAAATCTTCAAGCATACACTCGCTCCCGATCCGGCAAAGGCTTCCCCGCTGCAGCCGCAGGAGTATTTCGCCAATATCACCGTCAATTTCAAGGATGAGGCTGACGGCGCCGCTACAAGCGTCAAACTCGCTACCTGCTCCAATGATGTAATGACCGCGGGATTCATCCTCAAGGATGCCGACGGCAAGACTATACCTCTCGGAGCGGAGCCGGTCACTAACGGAGAGAACAACCTCACCCTGACATTCGGCACCGCCTCGACAGACTGGTCTGCATTGAAAGCTCCGTTCACGCTGGAGATCAAGCAGGGATACGTATCTCTCAATTCTCCGTACTGGAACAATGACTTCGACACCGGTGCCACACCCGATGGCAACTTCAAGGGATTGACCGCCACTTACACCGGACCCTTCGGAGTAGAGCTGCCCGAGCTCAGCGCACACGCTACGCTCTCATTCCCCTCATCCTTCTTCTGCGACAAACTGATGACCACCAGTGACACCTTCTCATCGTTCGGAATGCTCTTCGTAGGCCTTGGTATCGACACCGATGCAATCACTGTCAACAGAAGCTGTCCCACACCCGTCACCATGTCATACGGAGGAAAGGTAATCGGCAGCATTGACTGCAGCAATGAAGGATTCTTCGGACTGGTGGACACCGGCGCGATATGGGAGAATCCCGAACTTTCCGGCGGAGAGACTGTCAAGGATCTCTTCATGGTGTTTGACGAATTCCTGTATGATTACGATACTGCCGCCCATGCGGCCTTCCAGGCTGACGGTGTATATACCGTGGTGATACCTGTGGGAGCCATGCTCATTACAGAAGGCGGAGAAAAGAAGGAGATGAACGGCATGACCCTCGAATATCACTACACCAACGGGATGTTCGAACTCGCGGACCTCGACTGGGAAGTATTCCCGACATTCGGTGACGATGTCAACATACTCGACCCGCAGGAGGATTTCGACACAGTCAAGATCACCTTCCCGAAAGTCAAATTTGTCAACTTCAAGCAAAACTGGAAGGATCTTGATGAAAGCGTGACACTCAGATGTCCTGTATCGCCAAACGTATTCGAGATCGACGGCGATGAATATGACGCCAACAAGCCATACGAGACTATCCGTCCGCTAAGCATAGAGAAGGATCCGGAGTTTGAGAATGTAGTCATATTCAAATTCCGCGAACATAATCCCTACCGCGACTGGGACGGCGACGGCGTGGCTGACGGACCTTTCCCCGCCCAGCAGACACGGCAGCGCGTGATACGCAAGACCAATATCGTGGGCACTCCGGACAGAAAATATCAGGATCTCGAAAGATACGGTGACGGCACATACACACTCAACGTGCCCGCGGGTATGCTGAGCATCGACTCCCCGGAATGGAACGATGACGGCACCACCGACGGCAACGTGCCCGCCATCGCAGTGACATACGCTTCCGACAGAAGCAACGTCCCGACGGACATCGAACTCATCTACGGCAATGATGACCGCTACACCGTGGTAACACCCGACGGCAAACTGATACGCCGCGACGCCGAGCATAAGGATCTCCGCGACCTGGAGCCCGGCATCTACCTGATCAACGGCCGCAAGGTCTGCCTGACCAGATAGCTTACCGCCTGAAAACCTGAAAAAAGGTTATCTCGTATAAAACGGAGGTGTGAGGACTTTTCCCCACACCTCCGCAATTTATATCTTTTATGTTTTAAAAAAAATTATTAACTTTGCACACGCTTTATGTGCTTTGGCCATTTTACCCTTTATCTTAAAAACTCATCATATAGATTATCCGATAATGCAATACCTTAAGAGAACCACAAGTTGGTATTTTACAAGAGCTTCCCTTCCATATTGGGGCATTCTGATATTGGATTGTCTGTTAGTGGTCTTCGGAGCCATACTCGCTGTATGGATTGACCGCGGCACAGGATATGTATCCACCGAGTTCGGAGCGTTATGCCGCTCTGTCTGCATATACCTGCTATGTTTCCTTATTGGTTTCCGTATATTCCACACTTACGCAGGTGTACTGCGATTCTCCACATTCAAGGATCTGCTACGCATCTTCATGGCGGTGATAGTCTCCATGCTCCTGATTGTCGTCGTGCAGCTCCCGCTTAGCGGCAATCCGCTCTTCCTCACTCTCAACCTCCGCGAGCTGGTCATCTTCACCCTGACGGTGGCCGTGATGCTCGTGGTGCTCCGCATCTGGGTGAAGACTATCTACGAGGACTTTCTCCACCGCAACGTCCGCCACAAAGCATTCATACTCGGCATACAGTCCGGCGGCGTATCCATAGCTAAAAACATCAACACATCAGCCACCGCCCCCTACACTGTGGCCGGCTTCGTGACCATCGATCCCTCGATGGTACACCACATGCTGATGGGCCAGGAGATCTACCTTCTGGACGATACTCTTATCAATCACATGAGACGCCGCGGCGCGACCTACCTCATCATCTCCCCGCTGATGATGGAGGAGATACAGTCACGCAGCGAGACAATCGACAAGCTCGTGGACGCCGGCATAAAACTCATGGTGATACCCGGAGCGCAGGAGTGGGACGGCAAGAGCGACCTGCAGATCCAGAACCTCAAGCCCGTCACTGTGGAGGATCTTCTGCCGCGCGAAAAGATCGAGGTGGATATGAAAGCTGCGCAGCAGCTGCTCCAGGGCTCCACGGTAATGATCACCGGAGCGGCAGGAAGTATCGGCTCGGAGATGGTGCGCCAGGTGGCCGCATACGCTCCCGCCAACCTCGTGCTGATAGACCAGGCCGAGACACCGATGCACGACATAAGGCTGATGATGAAAAACTCATGGCCGGGCATCAAGGCAGAGACAATTGTGGCCAACATCTGCGACAAGAGAATCATGGAGTCGCTCTTCAGCAAATACAAGCCCGACTACGTATTCCACGCCGCGGCATACAAGCATGTCCCCATGATGGAGGACAATCCTTACGAGAGCATCATCAACAATGTGCTCGGCACCAAGGTCATCGCCGATCTGGCCGTAAAATACGGCACCCGCAAATTTGTAATGGTCTCCACCGACAAGGCTGTCAATCCCACCAACGTCATGGGGTGCTCCAAGCGCATCTGCGAGATTTACGTTCAGGCGCTCGACCAGGCCATCAAAGAGGGAAAGGTGAAGGGCGACACCCGTTTTGTCACTACGCGCTTCGGCAACGTCCTCGGCTCCAACGGTTCGGTGATACCTCTCTTCCAGAAGCAGATAGAACAGGGAGGACCCATCACGGTGACACACCCCAACATCATCCGCTTCTTCATGCTCATACCTGAGGCCTGCAAGCTCGTAATAGAGGCCGGCACGATGGGCGGCGGAGGAGAGATCTTCGTATTCGATATGGGAGAGCCTGTAAAAATCGCCGACCTTGCGCGACGCATGATCAAGCTCAGCGGAGCAAAGGATGTGGAGATTGTATTCACCGGACTCAGGGACGGCGAGAAACTCTACGAAGAGGTGCTCAACGACCAGGAGATCACTCTCCCCACATTCCATCCGAAGATAAAGATAGCCAAAGTGCGCCAGTACACTTTCTCCGAAGTAGAGAAGGATATCGAATCCCTCATAGATTCATGCGCCACCCTCGACGCAATGACCATAGTGGGCGCCATGAAGGGGATTGTCCCGGAATACAAGAGCGCACACTCCGTCTACGAGAAGCTTGACAAGAAAGAGAAGTAAGACTGAAAATGAATATTGCGACGACCCGGTACGGGTCGTGATAATTTAGCCAGCAGTGTCTTGACCGGTATGGTCAAGACACTGCTGGTAATTAATTTATATAATAAAAAGGCGTCCCGTAGGGCCGCCCCAATGTATTTACGCGCGGCCCTACGGGACGCGTTTGAGAGAGAATATACCGTCAACATCCAGCAGTGAAATGGCCCTACGGGACATTTCACAACTGGCTAAATTACGTTCGCCCGTACCAGACGAATC
>CAYSJG010000049.1:0-11104 GCA_964431295.1 uncultured Sangeribacter sp.
GAACATCGGTACGCTCCGCAACATCGGTGTCGAGGCCACCATCGGTGCCCGCATCATCGATACAGACCAGTTTACATGGCAGTCCAACCTCAATGTGGCATGGAACTCCAACAAGATCACCAAGCTTAACAATGAGGGTACATACGTGACTGTAGGCGGTATCTCCGGCGGTAACGGCAACACCTGTCAGGTACATCAGGTAGGCTATCCCGCTTACTCATATCTCCTCTACGAGCAGATATATGACCAGGACGGTCTCCCCATCGAGGGCGCATACGTGGATCAGGACGGCAACGGCCAGATCGACTCCAACGACCATATCATCAAGCACAGCAAAGACCCGAAGGTGACCATGTCATGGAACAATACCTTCTCCAGGAAAAACTGGGACCTCGGCTTCCAGCTGCGTGCCTCCATCGGCAACTATGTATACAACAACGCGCTGGCCGGCAACGTAACTCTCTCAGAGACTTACCGCAACGGTCTGAGCAACATGATGAAGACCGACTTCTACTTCCAGGGCGGCCAGACCACCAACACTTACCTCTCCGACTACTGGCTGGAGAACGCCGGTTTCGTGCGCTGCGACAACATCACTCTCGGCTACACATGGCCCCATCTTCTCAACGACCAGCTGAGAATCCGTGTATTCGGCGCCGTACAGAACCCCTTCGTCATCACCAAGTACAAAGGTCTTGATCCTGAGGTGTTCTCCGGTATCGACAGCAATGTCTATCCGCGCCCCATCACAGTCAACTTCGGTGTTGTGGCCACTTTCTAACCGTATCACATAATGCGTAGAAACAATATGAAATCATATATAAATAAATTCCTGATAGGGGGAGCGCTGATAGCTGTCACGGGCCTGACTTCCTGTGTGGGCGACCTCGACCAGCTCCCCAAGGATGAACGCACTACCACTGCAGCCAATTTCGCAGAAAATCCGCGCGAGTATCTCGCCGGTGTGATGGGCAAGTGCTACTCCGGCATCGCAGTCTCCGGTCAGGGAGGCGCTGGTGCATCCGACATCTCCGGTCTTGATAACGGTCGCAGCTGCTGGAGCCGCGCCATCTTCATGCTCAATGAGTTTACCACCGACGAGTGCAACTGGATATGGAAAGACTCCGGCGTGTTTGACCTCTGCACAGGCACATGGTCGTCCAACAACGAGAATGTCTTCGGTACATATTCGCGTCTGCTGACTCATATCGCCATCTGTAATGACTTCATCCGTCTGACCCGCAACCTCGATACATACGGCATCAAGGTAGGCGGCGAGGGAGCCAAGGCCATCTCCCAGGCTGAAATCGACCAGTTTGTACTGGAAGCCCGCGCACTCCGCGGTCTGTCATACTACTATCTGATCGACCTCTTCGGCAACGCCGTGAAGTGCTGGGACGACCAGCTCACCGGCGAGGAGCCCCCGTATATGAAGCGTGCCGAGCTCTTTGAGCTTCTGACAAAAGACCTTGAGGATGTGCTCGCCAAATTTAGCGACGCCACTCCGGTATACGGCCGTATCGGCAAGGACGCCGTCGAGGCGCTCCTCGTGAAGTACTACCTCAACGCTGAGGTATACACCGGCACTGCCGCTTACGACAAGTGTCTCGCACATGCGCGCAATATCATCAACCGTCACAAGGGCAGCGGCTTCAAGGGTTCGGGTCTTGCCAACGACTATCACTCGCTCTTCTGCCGCAACAATGACATGTTTGCCCCCGGCGGCAGCCTGAAGGGTCAGAACGAGACTCTCTGGAACATCCCCTACGAGTATCAGAAGACAGAGTCTTACGGTGGTACAGCATTCCTTATACTTGCTGCTATCTCCGATCAGAACAAGAGCGCCATGTCATGGTACGGTATCAACGGTCAGTGGACCTGTATGCATGCCCGCACACAGTTCTCCGAGAAGTTCCACTTCTCCAACGGCGTCAGCGAGGACAAGCGTACATATCTCTGGCTCACTGAGAATGATGACTTCTCCATCGACAATACCGACTTCTCCACCTATAAGGACGGATATGCTCCTATCAAGTTTACCAATGTAGATTGTAATCCTGACGGCTCCATGCCTTACTGGAGCGATCCCGAGACAGGACTTCCCCGCGTAGGTGTGCATGACCTTGATGATCCCAACAACTACGGCATACGCTCTGACGAGACATTCCCCGACACAGACTATCCCGTAATCCGTCTGGCTGAGGTATACCTCTCCGCCGCCGAAGCTATCGTAAGAGGGAAAGGCTCGCTTGAAGAGGCACGCACTTATGTCAACTACGTACGTGAGCGTGCCGGTGTGCCCGCATGGAGCGTCTCCAAAATCACTCTGCAGAACCTTCTCGACGAGCGCGCGCGCGAGCTCTATTGGGAGAACTGCCGTCGTACCGACCTTGTGCGTTTCGGCAAGTTTACATCCGGATATTCATGGAACTGGAAGAACAACGTGCCCGGTGGCGCCGACATCTCGAGCCACATGAACATCTTCCCGATTCCCTCTCAGGTAATCAATTCCTACAGCTCTGAATATCCGCAGAATCCCGGTTACTAATCGTCATTACCGTAAATCGAATTACAATTTTTCAATATGAATAAATTATCGTTTATGCCGGCACTCGCGGCTCTGGCCCTTCTTGGAGGACTCTCGAGCTGTAAGGACGACACACAGCCCCGTCTGCAGACACCCGCTCCGGGCACGTTTAAAGTGTACGAACCGGCGCTGAACAATTATACTTATATCCTTGATCCGGAGTCGACCATCGAGCTCGTGACCTCACAGCCCGAATATGGTCTCGGCACCGTCACACAGTATCAGGTACAGGTCTGCCTCTCTGACAAATTCCAGGAGGCTGTGGAGAAGGACGGAGTCGTAGTGACTCCGGCCAACTACGAGATTCTTCCCACGGTCAATACTCAGGCCAAAATCTCTGTAAGCTGCAAGGAGCTCTGTGTGGCCATGAACACTCTGCACGGCATCCTGACAGAGGAGGACAAGGATAAATATGAGACTACTCCCGCCATCAGCGGTGTGCAGCCGGTATATATCCGTGTCAACGCCTATGTGGCAGACCCCAAGACCGAGACAGGCTATGCTCCCGGTTCGCAAATCTATTCCAATGTTGTGACCATCAACAAGGTGCAGCCTTACTTCGCTGTCAACGTTCCGAAGATCATCTACCTCATCGGTAATCCGCAGGGCTGGGATGTAAACGTTGGTACCTGGCCTCTGTCAGAGGCTGAAAACGGTATCGGCTCCGACATCTACACAGCTTCCTTCGATCTGACTCAGGACGATCTCGGCGGCGGCGGTTTCCGTTTCTACAATGCGCTCGGCGACTGGGGTAAGGACGGACAGCTTCCTTCTATCGGCGCCGCAGCCAACGACGGTGACAACATCGAGATAGCTATGGATCCTGAGACTCAGACTGCTTCTGCCGCCGTTGTGGCCGGCAAGGGCAACTTTGTGCTCACAGGATGGAACGGCGGCTGGATGAAGATGACCGTCAACCTCGTGAATATGACTGCATCGTTCGGACCCGGCGAGGCTCCCGCCGAATAATATCTTACCACAATGAAAAAGTCAATATTATTTATGGCAGGTATCCTGGGGCTCAGCCTCGCGGCCTGCGACGATACTTCCGACCTCGGCAAGCCCCAGGTCAACACAGCTCCCGGTAAAGTGGAGGCCAACGGTGCTACCGTCACCGAGGCTGCCGCGCTTACAGGAGAGGTGCTCAATCTTGATAATTATGTCAATGCCAATATCCCGGTGTTTGACATAGCGCTCGACAACACTTTTCCGGAGAGCGCTGCGGTGCAGGGTACTTTCCAGGTAGCCGCCAACGAGGACTTCACAGGCGCTGTGGAGATCCCCGTATCCATGGAGGCTCTTCCCGAAGTTTCCAAGGCCGAGGGTGAGGCCGCCGCTCCCCGCAAGTATGTCGGTGTCATCAGCGGCAACGCATGGGAGGATGCATTCGTATCCTTCTTCGGCAATGACCCGAATAAAAAGACTTGCTGGTACCGCTATCTGCTCACTATCGCCGACGGCACACAGATCCTCGAGCTCACAGGCGACTATGTGGCCGGCAAGGAGATCGAGGTGATACCGGTGGACCAGAAGCTTGACGTAGAGTCCGCTTACTACATATACGGCGCTTATATCGGCGGCAGCATCGCCAACGCAGTGGAGATGTCGCACACCGACAAGCATCAGTATGACGACCCGAACTTCTCTTATGTGGCTACAGTCACAGAGGAGAACGCAGCCCACTTCAATTGGGTGATCGCTCCCAAGAGCTCTTATGACGACAAAAACAACAGTGTAGTCTACGGTGTGGAGGATCCCGCCAAGATGGAGGGCAACCTCGTGCTGATGAGCAAGGGCGGCAAGGCCGGTCAGATCTCCAACGTAGGTGGCTGGAGGATTGAAGTCAATATGCTCAAGAAGACTTATAAGATCGCTCTCGCTGCCGAGACTCTCTATGTAATCGGTCCGGGTGCGGGCAGCGGCTTCGGCCCCAACGCTCTGCAGATCGGCACTACCGACTATGTCAACTATAAGGGCATGGGTATCATCAAGACCGGATTCAAGCTGGCCGCTCAGAAGAGCCTCAACAGCGGTGTGTTCTATGGTCTGGGTGATGCCGAGGGCAACCTCGCCATCGGTGCCAAGGCTGCCGAGGTAGAGAACTGCCCCGTGGATGTCAAGAAAAGCACTCTCTGTCTCGTGTCCGCCGACCTCGCCAAGATGACCTATACAGCAGCTCCTGTCACCGAGGTAGGACTTATCGGCGCATTCAACGAATGGAAAGATGACCTCCTCATGACTCAGGACAAGAGCAAGCTCGCCATCTGGAAAGCCACTGTCACCATACCTCAGGGTGAGGAAGGCTGGAATCAGTGGAAGTTCCGCTTCAACAAGAGCTGGGATTTCTACAATCTCGGCGGCACAGAGAATAATCTGACATTTAACGGCGACAATCTGACAGTATCCGAGCCCGGTACATACGAGGTAACTCTCGATATGACCAAGCTCCCATACTCCTGCAAAGTTACCAAGAAGTAAAATCCATTGCCTGAGTCCGCGGCCTGCGGGTGGCGGACTCAGGGCAATCCTTTCAACAAGATTCGATAATGAAAAAGACTTTTAAATATCTGCTCTCTATGGTGGCTGTGGCGCTGATGGGCGTGGCCTTCTCTGCCTGCACCAACGAGGACGACATAGATATGGGCGAGGTTGCCAATTGGAAGGTGGTCTGCAGCAATGTCACCGCTCCCGGCAAGGATGCCGCCTGGACCAATGCCTTGCGCAACAGCGTGAATCTGAATTCACAGATTGTGAACTTCAAGGATCCCGAGGCTATCGCTGCGGATGACACCGAGAAGCATCTCAACAAGCTTGACGGTCTCAACGAGACAGCCGCTAAATGGTATCTTACATACGCTGCCGAGCAGGCTTATCAGATGCTCAACAGAGATTCTTTTGTGGCTACCGTCAACGGCGCCGAGGTAAAGCGTGCCGACCTTCCTGAGAACACTGTCTTCACCTTCACACTTTTCCGTGTAGTGGGCAGCCAGCAGTTTGCTGTCAACAGCGCGAAGGTGACAGTGGTCGGCGACAAGGTCTCCATCGAGAACAATTGTGAGTTTGACGACCTGTACGAGCCCTGATTGATATAATATCAGCGATATAACATAGGAGGGTGTGTCAAACAGCTGACGCGCTCTCCTCTTTTTTTAAGTGACAGATTTACGAGAGAAGGGTAGTCAGAAGATAGAATCAAGTGTATGGTGTCAAGTATAGCTGAAGAATACGGGATGTTGCCGGTGGCGGAGATTGCTGAGGCTGTCAATGAGTCGCTCCGCGTGAGGCCGCGGCTGGTGGTGACGGCTCCTCCGGGTGCCGGCAAGTCGACGTTGCTGCCTCTTTCAATCCTTGAGGATATGGATGAAGGGAGGATATTGATGCTTGAGCCGAGGCGGCTCGCCGCCCGTCAGGTGGCCGAGAGGATGGCTTCGATGCTCGGCGAGAGCTGCGGAGCTACCGTGGGCTATCGTATGCGTCTTGACACACGAGTCTCCGCGCAGACACGCATAGAGGTCATTACCGAAGGCATTCTCGAGAGGATGCTTGTGGAGGACCCTGCGCTCGAGGGTGTAGGAGTGCTGATATTCGATGAATTTCATGAGCGCAGTCTCGCTTCAGATACGGCGCTTGCCTTCGCGCTGGAGGCGCAGGAGGTCATTCGGCCGGATCTGCGTATTGTCATTATGTCGGCCACTATAAATGCGGAGGAATTGTGTGCCCGTCTTGAAGCTCCGCTAATCCGGAGTCAGGGGCGGATACACGAGGTGAGGATTGTCTACGGTGAGGACTATGATCCGCGGGAGTGTGCTTTGGTGACGGCCCGCGCCGTCAGCAGAGTGCATAAGAGGGAGCATGGCGATATACTTGCCTTTCTGCCCGGTGAGGGCGAGATAGCCCGTTGTGCGGAATTGCTGGGTGACAAGTTGGCTGACACGGATGTGTTGCCGCTCTACGGCCGGCTCTCTGCGGAGGGTCAGCGGCGCGCGCTGATCCCGTCGCGCGATGGACGCCGTCGGGTAGTGCTGGCTACTCCGGTGGCGGAGACTTCGCTGACCATCGAGGGGGTGAGCTGTGTGGTGGACTCAGGGCTCTGTCGCGAGATGCGTTTCGATCCCTCGAGCGGTCTGAGCCGTCTTGTGACGGTCTCCGTGTCGCTCGATATGGCCGGTCAGCGTGCCGGACGCGCCGGGCGTCTCGGACCGGGTGTCTGCTATCGTCTGTGGTCGCGTGCGGCCGAACACCGTATGCGGGAATGCCGAAGTCCGGAGATTCTCTCCGCTGACCTTGCGCCTGTGCTGTTGAGTGTGGCCGCATGGGGTGAGAAGGAGCCTCGGCGGCTTCCATGGCTTAGCCCTCCGCCTGCAGGCCATTGGCAATCGGCCGCGGATCTGCTGCGAAGCCTCGGTGCGGTGGACGCTGAGATGCGTCTGACAGCTATGGGACGGCGTATGGCTGGCATTCCGTGTCATCCGCGACTTGCGAGGATGCTTGCGGAGAGCGGGGATGAGCGGAGCGCTGCACTTGCCTGCGATATAGCCGCGCTTCTGGAGGAGAGAGATCCTGTGGATGATCCCGATGATGCCGATATCTGCACACGTGTGGATATGCTGCGGCGGCAGCGCGGGAGCCGCGGTCCGTTGCGATGGAGGCGTATAGCCGATGCGGCAGCGCGCTACCGGCGGCTGGTGAGGTGTGGCGAGGATAATGCGCCGTGCGCAAGGGAGAATGCCGGGAGTCTTATCGCCATCGCGTATCCCGAACGGCTGGCGATGAGGTCGGAGGACGGCAGGTACAGGCTTGCCGGTGGCGATTATGTGACTCTCGGTGACAATGATCCTCTGGCGGCGTATGAATGGCTGGCGGTGGCGTCGGCGATGAAGCGGGTGACGCTTGCGGCTCCGGTGGAGAAGGTTGCCGTGGAGGCTATAGGAGAATGGGTGGAGAATATCGGATGGGACAACCGCAGCGGCAGGGTGGTGGCCCGCAGGGAACTCCGTGCCGGGGTGCTTGTGCTCGGGTCGCGGCCGCTCGAGATGTTAAGTGCGGAGACTGTAGCGGAAGCTGTAAGCCGTGTGGCGCCTAAATATGGTCTCTCGATGTTTGACTTCAACGAGGATGTGCAGAGGCTGCAGACGCGCATCGCCACGGTGGCCGGCTGGCATCCGGAGATGGAGCTGCCGCAGGTGGACACTGAGAGATTGCTCGCGACGGCCGGCGAATGGCTGCCGCTGTATATCGGCAAGGCGATGACGGCGCAGGAATTGCGCAAAATAGATATGTGTGAGGTAATATGGGGGCTGGTAGGCTATGATAACCGTATGACTGTGGAGCGGCTGGCTCCTTCGACACTGCGTCTGCCGGGAGGACGCAATGCGCGTATAGACTATCGCGCCGGAGCAGACGATCCGGTGGTGAGGGCGCGGCTGCAGGATTGCTTCGGCCTTAAGGAGACGCCGCGCCTTGACGACGGGAGGCGGCCGGTGCTGATGGAGCTCCTCTCGCCGGGCTTCAAGCCTGTGCAGCTCACCAAGGATATGGAGGGATTCTGGCGCACCACCTACTTTGAGGTCCGCAAGGAGTTGCGCCGCCGCTATCCGCGTCACGCCTGGCCCGACGAGGTCTGATCCCGATTATATTGTCAAGATTTTCGGCAGTGGGATAACCACTGTATTCAAAATTGTGTGGAAAAGAGCTCTAAGACCTTCGGAACTATAGCTTCGGGGACTATAGCATCGCAGATCAGGCTTAGGCCCCTGCGTTAACATTTTTTGTGAGATGGGGTCTAAATATAATTACTCAAGTAAATACAAATAATCCGTGCCGGCGCTGAGGGCGTGATAGAGGTTGATGACTGCCTGTATGCGGTCGAAGCATCGTTGTGCAAGAACTATTTCCGCATCAAGAAGTGTCTGCTGGGCTGTCAACACTTCCAGATAGGTTGTGTCGGAATGTCGCATAAGCAGTTGTGTCTTAAGCACGGCTTCATTCAAGATTTCCAAAATATACGAGGCAACCGGATGCAGACTTTCCGTCGCATCTATCAAGAGAGTCCTCCATAATGCATCGCCTTACAACATATTAAGAAATTTATTGAGGGTCAGAAATCTGACAATCAGAATATTAATTATACAATGACGGATGACATTTTTCTCTTAACGAGTGTGAAAATAAATTTGGATGTTACGAAACTAATTTGTACTTTTGCATCGTTCAAAGGAGCTAACAATCTTCCTTGCGAACAAATCCTATGTATAATAAGTGCCCAATCACTCCCAAGAAAACCGCACAAGACCGCTCCAATAGCCTTGTCGGTGGATTGCGTTCGGCACTGACTTCAATTTATCTGTATTTCACTCATTTCAACGAGCGGTACATTTTCAATTCTTTAAATTCTATCATCAACAAGTATAACCGCAATCCATTCTCTGACGTTTGGGGCATTGCGTGACCGCGCGAATGGGACGCGCATTCCAATAAATTTCTCACAGCACACCTACTCAGACTAAAGTTTCATTCATTGGGCTTTCGCCTTGATGTTGAAACGAACTCCCCTATACATGTACATACAATCATGCTTCATCCTAAGCATGATTATTCCCCACAAAAAATTAACTTCAAATAATTAATAATCTAAAACACCAAAGAGAAATGAAGAAATCCTTACTCTTCATGGCCGCTTTAGCACTCGGTGCTTCTGCCGCCTTCGCGCAGGTCGAAAACCCTGTCCTGCCGACATCAGCCCACTTCTTCTCTACATCATCAGATGTAGCAGATGATCCGGAAGACGTCAACGTGCTTCCGAGCGTCGATGCAACAATCACTGTTACATTCGACTCCATCCCCAACATTCCGGTTACCGTCATGTATGCCACCGGTGGCGGTTTCGAAATCGGAATGAAGTACGAATCCATCAACGCCACGGGTAACACTCTTACCGTGCCTTTGACACGAGAGAGCTGGGGCATCCCCTTCGACGAGACCTACTTCCTGCACATGGTAGTGACTTTCACGTATGACGTGGAAGTTGACGGCGAGGTAATTCCGGAATACTACCTCGACGCTCAGGGCAATCCGGTGATGTTCGAATGCACGTACACCACTGCTGACACCGGAGCTGCACGTCTCGAAAAGTGGTCTCCCAACAACGGCATGTTCAACGAGTACTTCTCCTTCGCTGACGCTTACGAAGATGGCAACATGTACGTCTACTTCTCCAAGACTGTAACGGCCCCAGAGAATGTCGCAACTGTTACCTATTATAGCCTTGACGGTGAGGCTATGGATGAAGTTGAAGTATCTGTAACTTCTCAGGAATGGAGTGAAATGGACGGTCTTTATCAGATTGTCTTCCCGTATGCAAGCGCAGATTATTCTGCAGCACAAATCTCTAAAATCGAGATTCAGCTAAATTCCGTACAGTGGGAGAATCCCGAGACCCAACTTCCTGAATCAATCTCAAGCCCTGTGATCGTTCTTAACAACACCACAACGTCTCCTCAGGCTGCTCCTCGCAAAGCTAAGAAGGGCGTTGCTAACGGTCTCGCCGTCGGCACAGAGAGCGTAAACGTGTACAACCTCCAAGGAATGCTTGTCGTGAAAAACGCAAGCAACAGCGACATCAAGAATCTCGCTCCCGGAATGTATATCGTAAACGGCAAGAAGTTCGTTGTGAAGTAAATTCATAGCGTAAGTCTAAATCACAGGGAGGGGGGTGTCCTTCTTCAGGATATACCCCCTCTCCTAATTTCAAGGCTACATGAAAAGAATTCTATCTTTATGCGGCCTTCTGGCCGCTTTCTTTTTGTCATTTGCTAACCCCGTAAAATATGTTGGCTGCACACCCTCAGACGGCAGCAGTATCACTTCATGGGACTTTACTTTAACTTTTGATATAACCGATGCACTTGCAGCGGCAAAAGAAAGCAATCCCAATGACGAGGTCGGAATCGGAGTTATGGCATTGGGCTCCTCGCAATATACAACATTATATAAAGGTAGCAAAGAAGATAATATAGTGCTTGGCAAAGCACTTACCAAAGTCGTAAACGGGAAATCTGAGAACTTTGTTGTCAATGGCAATACAGTCAACATATCATTTGATATCACAGAGCCGATAGTCAATGGACAGAAATATACAATAGAAATCAAAAACGATTTCTATCTTTATATAAAAGGAAGCACATCTCGAATCTCGTCTACAAAACTTGATTTTAAGAGCAATCCTTTAATTCTTACTTTTTATGGAGGAGACTTAAGCGGTTCAAAGCTTTTTGTCGAAAATTGTTCGGTAGATAACAGTAATAATATAGAAACACTTAGCGAGATTACATTTAATCTTAATTCTACATTTAATATCGTTGACGGTGCCAAAGTCCTGATTAAGGAAGGGGAAAATGAAATAGGCTCGACTTCTCAATTGTCAGTCGCAACAGATAACGACAAACAATTGAGGGTAAGTTTTGCAAATCCTGTTGTTCTATATACAGGTCGAATCTATACAATTCAGCTTCCTTCCGG
>CAYSJG010000050.1:0-10959 GCA_964431295.1 uncultured Sangeribacter sp.
AACGGGTTTGGCATGGTCGCTCAGCTTGGTTTCGCCTTTCGTCTTGAGTGCATCAAACACTCCCTCAACGTCAACCTGCTTCATCGGGCTTTTGGTCGGTTTGGCAGGTGTCTCGGCTTTCTTGGGTTTGGCCGCAGGTTTCTCCATGTCGGCCATTGACAGGGGTGCCTCGTCTGCAACCTCGTCCTCGCTCTTGGCCGTAACCTCATCAGCAAAGGCTTTGGCATCCTCACTGCTGCGCAGCATCCAACCCTTGCTCTCGCGGTCGTACCAACCTTTGAGAGCCTTGGCTTTCGCAGTGAGCGCAGACCATTCTTCTCTGGATAAATCGCGGTCGAATGTTACCAGATATGTGTCAAGGGTCTTGCCATGCTTGTTGGTGTAGGGCTTAGGCTCTATCTTGTAGCCCTCGCCAATGTTGGCCTCTGGCTGTGTGGGCAGCTCCGGCTCTGTCTTGACAGGAGCCTCGTCAGTAACCTTTTTAACCGTGGAGTAGTCAGCAAATGGTTTGGTCTTGCGGTGGCTGCTCTCTACCCACTTGTTGAAGTCCTCGATGCCCGTTTCGGAGATACGCAGCCCGGGGTGGGTCTGCGCCCAATCAGCATCATAGTTGGCGAGGTAGGCTGTCATGGCCTCGTCCTTATCGTTGAAGCCAAGCATCACCTTATGCTCATCGAAGGAGCCATCGGTATTAGTCTGGTCAACAACAAAGACCTTGCGGCCATTCCATTGATCCATGTCGGAGTGCAGGAACACGTCTATATGGTCACCGTCAACGCCCTCGGTTCCCTTGATGTAACCGTAGGTGTTGGCCATTGTGTTGCTCCACTCCTTGCCGTCAGCGTCAACGCCTTTGCGCACACTCCCCGCAGGGTTCTCTATGGTGATGTCAAACTCACCGATGGTGACATGACCTTTCTTATAGTTGCCGGCCTCGGCCTGTGCAGGGGTCGGGGTGGTGTTGACCTCTGCGGATGCGGCCTCAACGGAGGCCTGTACGGTCTGTGCACCCTCATCATCAGAACGTTGCGCAGAACTTTCTTCGTCAGATATTTGTTTTTCTGATGCAGAGTTATTAACTTTGCGTTCAGAATCATTGGTTTGCGGCGCATCCGTGCCCTCGGAAGCAGGGTCAGACATATTCCCCTGTGGCGAGAATAAGCCATCTGCTATGTCTGAGGCAGAAGAAACATCATCGGCGTGTTTCCAAACCAATTTACCTTTAACAAGGAGGTTCGTTAATACGGCCCTCCTTTTTTCTTGGTTGGAAACAACTACCTCATGGCCGTCCTTGCTTACTGTTACGGACGTGAAGTAGTAATAACGTGAGCCGTCCGGTTTTAAGAATGTCCTTACGAATACATACGAGGACTTGCGCTCTGTTGTTTCAGGCTGTTTTGATTCGCTTTCATCTTCAATGATGATGTCGGGGTTCTCCAGAGTGGGCTTTACCATACCAAGCTTGCCGTTACGCCCCTGACGCATCAACTTGGTAAATTGATTTTCTCCCATCTTTACTTCTCCGATGGGAGTGTTGACAATGCCGTTTTCACCGAATTCTGCATCCCAATTCTCTATGGTCAATTCCATTTCGGGAGCGACTCCGGCTCTTTCCTCCATTTCAGCGATAATGGATGTGGCCTCGGCTCTTGTCAGCGTCTTTTGTTGGCTTTCCTCTGCTGGCGAAGTACTTGTTTGTAGCGTTCCACTTCTTTCTCGATTTCCGCTTCCTCTACCATCTCCTGCAGCTCCTCCTCTACGCTCGGACGATTCTGTTCCTGTCGGATTTTGTTCTCCGCCTGCAGGTGGTTCATTGCCTCGGAGTTCCCCTCCTTGGCCGTCTTGATTACGGAGAGCCACATCAGCACCTCCATTTGCGACATTGTTGTTTCCATTCTTTGCCGGTTGATATTCGATGTTTAATACTTTCTTGATGACCTCCGCAAGCGGATATTCGGTTGTGTCAGCCTCTTCAAAGAGTGTCGCGGCCTTTTTGCCTTGCGCGAGGTCGTACATCTGATTGAAGTATGAGGCAAGCGTGGTCTGCGACATATCGCTCGCCTTATACATCCCTGCCAAATGCAGTGCAAAATTACTGAAATTATCGGCAGGAACAACCTGCTCGAACCTATCGTCGAGCATGAATTGATGCTTGAATCCCTCAACGGCCCTCAATACCGCCTCCAAGTTCTTGGCTGATGAGAACGCGGGATCCTCCATCAGCATATTGTATGCTATGATGGAGGACTGGATTTCGGGCAACATCTTCCCGGCGAACGGTGAATCCATGTCGCGGAAGGCGGTGGAGAGAATTGCCCGCTGTGCTTTGGCCGGGAGTCGGTCAAACATCTCCTCCAACTGCTGCGGACCTCCCTTGAACACCGCCTGGTACAACACCTTCTGCAAGTCATTCTTCGCCTCTGCCGTCAGATTCCCCTTGCTGTCAAAGGCCGACTGATACTGCGTGTTCGTGATGGCTCCTTTCTGAACCATCCACTTTAAGACATCAACCCCGTTGCGGTCCACCAATTGTCCGAATGATGCTTCTTCATCTGTGCTTTGGAGCATTTGCTTCGCAAAGATCCGCATGTCGTCCCCAAGCTTCTGCGCAACATTCTTCGGCTTGATGCGCTCAACACCTCCACTCGTCATCTCCTTATCGTCAATGTTGCCAAGTCGGATAAAATCTTCGTCTGTGAGATCAGACAACATCATAGAAGGCATGGGATGCTCAATAGACGCGATGTATTGCGGCGATACCCCGAGCTCATCCGCCATATCGATCAGCTTCTGTTTGAAATCCTCTCCTTTTTCAGGATACATCTCATACAAATATCTATACATTTGAACACGACCGTTTCCCTGTCCGACCTCCTTTCTCGAATTAACGACCGGCACGCCGTTAAACGCATCTTCAAATCTCAGTGCCAATTCCGGCCGGAAATTTTTGGCATTCGATTTTGCAGTCATGACACTCACACCTCCGTCTTCATGACGTCTTTTAGGCTGTACCTCTGGTACAAAATGACGCGGATTCAGTTGCCCGTCCACATGTGACGGTTGAAAATCGTACACATCTCCTATAAAAATTCTTCCGTTAGCGGAAATAGGTTTGTCGCCCGATTTGAAAAGTGGGTTTACTTCTCTTCCCAAGCCGGGATGGTTATCGTCGATTGGCTCCTGACGAGTAAACATCTGACCGCTGAAACGGCGTAAACCGCGCTTGCGGGCATTTTCTGGAGTGTCAAGGTGCCATTCTGGAATACCTTCCAATGCCTCACGCTCCAGACGTGCGGCCTCCTCGCGGGCTTCGCGCTCCGCTTTCTCAGCCTCGGCCCGCTCTGCGGCTCTCTGTCGGGCCTCTGCCTCCTGTTGTGCGCGAATAGCATCCTGTCGGCGTTGCTCGACATTGGCCATCTGCTGCCACAGGTTATATTCCTGTTCGGCTTGTACGAGTTCTGCGGAGATTGCCTTCTTTGATGCAAGTATCTCGGTCGGAGTCTTGCCCTTCGGCTTCTGCTTCTGGGCTTTCTCATACGCCTTGCGCTTCTCCTCGGCCATGGTGTCGGCAATCTCTTTGGCGGTGGCTGCATCACCCTCGGCAAATTCCACAAGGGCATCCCAACCATGCTCCGGGTTCTCGGCCTGTTCAAAGATAGGCTCACCTTTGGCATCGCGGGGAATACGTTGCAGGGGTGTCGGCTCTGCGGTCGGGGCCGGTGTTTCCTGTACGTTCTCTACAGGAGCGGCGGGATTGGGAACACTTTCAGCGGGTGAAACGGCGTTTTCCGTAGGAATTTCGTGCGTTTCCGTAGAAGTGGGAACGTTTTCGGGCTGATTGGGAACAGTGGCTGTCTGCTCGTTGGAGGGTTGAACCGCGCCCAACTTAGAGAGCTGCTCATCTGTCCATGTCGGCACGTTGGCTCCGGGCGAGTATGGCTGCATGGCATTGCCGTTGCCGTCATGCGCCCACATGAAGCCTCGGTCGTCAATAAGGACATTCTGTCCCTCGGCATCCTTGCCAACGGTGAATGTGCGTGTGCTGCCGTCACGTTGAGGCACGGCAATAGTGCCAACAGGATTAACGCCTGTGGGCATCGTGACCTCGCCCTGCGGTGCCTCGGCGGGTGTGGATGTAGGTGTAGTGGCAGGTGTAGAAGTCGGGGCCGGCGTAGGCTCAATGGGAGCAACCTGTTCGGGCTGTTCCGTTTGTTCGGGCTGTGCGGCCTGTATTCTGCGCTGCTGCTCTTGCTTGAGTCCTTCTACCCAACCACGGCCATAGTCGGTGAGCATTGACACCTCGCTTTCATCATTGAACCTCTCAATGTTTCTGTTGAGTTCCTCATCAGACATTGAGGTGGAGGCGGCTCCATCTTCAAGGCCGTTGTCGTATGCCTCGGTGTCGGTAACGCCTTCCGGGTAAACGCGGTCGGCGGCTTGTGGCTGCTCGGCTGTCGGTTGCAGAGGCTCGTCCGGCTGATATTCGGAGAGTATGTTGTTAAGCTCCTGCTCGGATGCGTAGTGAAGATGTTGAAGATCACCCTCCACATAATACTCATGACGTCCCGACTCATCCACATAGCCCGTAAGCCAACCGCGAGTCTCAGACCCGTCAGCATCACGCAGACGTATCTGCCCACGACCATATTCCGGCCGCCCTATAGTCACATGCCCCCACTGAGCGAAGCTTTCAGAGCCGGGAGCGCCAGCCACCGATTTGCCACTCCCATCAGTTTCCGCAAGATCGGTCCGCGCGAAGCTTTCGGAGCCGGGAGCGCCAGCTCCCGACTGATAAGTAAGAATAGCCTCAGGCGACACCATCTCCATCTTGCCCGTAGCCACATCGCGTATGACAATAGTAGCATCACTACGCTCGATGTCCACCATAGCCCCGTCCTCCATCATCACCACGCGACCACTCAACACCTCGACAGGCCGATCTGCAAATTTCATCACAGCACGACCAATAGGAGCGGCCTCATCGCTCCGAGCAGAAGCAGAAGACTCCCCGACAATCTCAGTCACCGGCTTCTTGAAATCAATCACCGGATCTATGAAATATACCTCACCGTCTGCACCGAGCAAAGCATTGTCACCCGTCACATCAGTCACCGATATCTCCTCATTGCCGTATCTGTACTTCCCCTCAGGCAAAAGACCTTTCGCAGCAAGAGCCGCCTCGATCTGTTCCTTAGTAGGCTGACCCACCGACTCCACGTAATCCTGAGATAGCACGATACGCACATCACCCAGATCATCGCTTATCCCCTCGAAAGTATATACTGTCTCCGGAAAATATTTATTGTGCACAAGATGTTCATAAATGGCATCCTCCGGCTGCACATTCCCCTTCATCGGAGATTTCGCATAAGGGTCCTTTACCTTGTAGACCTTGCCCGAATCCTTATCTATGTAAACCTCGCTCTCCCCTGAAGGCTTATGCTGCCGTTCTCCAAGGTTCTCTTTGCTGTCGCGGTCGAAATATTGTCCGTTGGATTTCGCAAGCCCTACCAGCCTTTCGGATTCCGCTTCGCGTCTATTTCTCTCGCTATCCCCTGAATGTGCATAACGTGAAGAGGCCAGCCCCTCCTCATACACTCGTATATCGCCTCGGTCTCGATCGGACGCCATGCCTCCGGCTGAGTCATCAGCCACTCCGCCGCCGTCTGTCGGCCGTGCGTCCGCTCGCTCATCATGATTCTGTTCAGATCCTTCTCCATATTCCGAAGTATTACTCCGCGAATTTACAGAAAATTCCTCGTCCCGCAAAGCAGCATCCGGCCCATCGCCAATAAGTTTCTGACCGTAATCATAATCCTTATTTGGATCCACACCATCATAGTCTATCGGTGCCCATCCATATTCCTCATCGATCTTATCACGGATACCGCGCCTTCTCATCACCTCACGCGCATACTCCACATAAGGCAGCACATCACCCGCACTGCGGAAATACCCGGCGCTGTTCAGTAGCATCTCCGTCTTCTCACGTATCTCCCAGATCGTAGCGTCCTTCATCCCGGCGACATAATTCTCCCATGCCACCAGATATTCAGGCGACTTGCCATACATCTCTCTGCCGGCTTCAGCGATTTTCTCAAGACGATCATCCGAAGCCTCCATCTCCTTGTCAAGACTCCGACGACGCACCCAGCGCTGACCCTGACGCACAAGACCGCCCGACAAATATTCAGCCAGCAACAACCCACCTATCAGCTCACCGGCATTCTTCGGATTCGCAAACTCGCTCCAGTCTCCGTCCACATCCGAGCGACCACCTATGCCACCTATCACAATAGAAGCCGCCTCGCTCGCCTTTATCTTCAGCAAGCCATCTATAGGATCATTGAAAGGATTACTCTTCACCGCAGTCTTAAACACCCGCTCAAGACCAGGCATCTTCTTCAGAAGACGCTCCCCTATTCCCGTATGGCTCAGAAATATCATATCGGAAGCCACACTCTTGCCAAAAGTCTTAGCCGCCGCCTTCCCAAGAGACTCACCCTTGCCTATCTTACCGTCTGCAGACACAGACATCATACGACGCTCTATCTCCATCAGATTCTTCGGCAACTGAGTCGTTGCTGACAGTACCCCTGCCTCCGTCATCAGAGCACCACCTGTCTTTCCAAGCACACGCAGTTTGTTCACCACGCCGGGAGAGGCCTTCAGCAAAGCACGAAACCCCGACACACCGGCGCGCTTGCAACCATTAGCTATCACACTGCGCGTTAGACCGCTCGCCGGATTCAGACCAAACTCCAGAGCAAACTCCGCCACCGCACCGGCAAACTCACCCATATTGTACTCAGAAGAATGCTCATACTCCCCCTTTACATCATCAAGAAGAAGAAAAGCACTCACAGCATCCTGCTCCGACACGCTCAGAGGCTTACCCGACTTCGCCTTATCTATCAGCTTGCCGACACCTTCCCTGTAATCGATATACTCCGGCAAACCAAGAAAATTAGTCACCGTCTCCTTAAGAGCACCATACATACCGCGACCCACACGTTCCGCAGCAGTACCCTTGCGCTCACGCTCCACATTAGCGATATAATCACGCGCCTTCTCCAGATACTTCTTACGCTCCAGAAGAGCTCGCATCTCGTCATCGTCAATATTTTCAGGCAACTGAGTTAGATAAGTATGTCCGTTTATCTCCACGCCGGCCAAAGTCTCCGCACGCGCGTGCAGACGGTTCTCCGTCTCCGCAATCAGACGCTCTATCTCCTGAGAACGCATCTCACGATCCGCCTCCTCCACCTTACGCCAGAAATCCTCCTCATACGCTTCACTGCCGCGCAACGACTCACGAGTCTTCTCATCAAGACCAGCCATCTCTGACCTCACACGTCTACGCGCCTCCTCCATCACACGACCCTCATAAGTCCTGGTGTCAAACTGACGCTCACCCTTCACCACAAGCTCATCAAGAGTCAACGGCTGACGCTCCGTACCACGATAATCCACCCTGCCTATTGTACGGTAGGCATCATCAGGATTTTCCAGCACACGAGCCTCCGTAGTCCTGCGCACAGTCCGCAAAGGATCAGCAATATCATAATACGCCACATCACCATCCACTCGGCTCGAAGCAGGATCCGTTGTGCCGCCCTCACTCATAGACCGTCTGCCGGCCTCATTCAGACTCTCTTGTGCCTTTCGCTCCTCCTCACGAGGATCATACACCACATTCAGCTTCTCACCACGCTTCAAAGCCTCCTCATACTCAGCCACACTCATCCTGTGGCCACCCGTTGTCGTACCGTCAGCCTCACGCCTCACAGTCCCGTCATCCACAGTCAGCCACGTATTCTTACTCGCCCAATCAGCATATTCCTTCTGCTCACGCTCCTTCCGAGCCTTCTCAGAAGCCGCACGCACCCGCGCAGCCTTCTCCGCCCGAAGCTCCTCCAGAGAAGGCCCGGAAGCCGCACCCGCAGATCCACCCCCAGCCGCAGTCACACCGCCGGCAGTAGCCTTAGCCGAGCTTTCAGCGCCGGGAGCAATAGCTCCCGATTGACTACCAGAACCCCCGGCTTCCGATTGATTACCAGAAGCCCCAGCTCCCGATTCAGCAGTCCCATCGGTCAGCGCGAAGCTTTCGGAGCCGGGAGCGACAGCTCCCGATTGACCGCCAGAGGCCCCGGCTCCCGACCGACCGGCCGGCACAAGACCGAGCCGCTGAGCAAATTCCTCATAAGAAGCAGACGACACCAGCTCATCGGCCTTAAGAGCATCATACAGCGCCTTGCGGTTACGGTAGCCATCCTCCCCCGAGGCCAGCATATAATTACGAAAATTGTCCCGATCCTTCTCCACCAGACCATCCACCTTAAGAGCATCGTATAACTCATCTATCTTATCCTGTACCATATCAAAGTCCTAACTTTTTAGTGTTACTACCCTTCACCGGCTTTTTATCGCCCTGAATATTGCCGCCCTGAATATTGCCCCCCTCGCTCTTGCCCGATTGGCTATTACCGCCCTGACTATTGACTGATTGACTCCGTCCAGAATTATTCTTTGTCGTAGCTTTGCTATTCTTAGCCGCAGGCTTATTTTGCTTGGCCTCATCCCGCTTCCTCATAATATCAGCCTTAATGCCGTTGATCGGTCGAGGCTTGCGGACCCTTTGAAGGCTGCCATTCTCATCTTCAAGCTGAGTCACAGGCACACCGAGCTCTTTAGCCTCCCTGACTATCGCATCTTCATAATCCTTGGCATTGTAGTACTCCTGACCATTCCAATGATATACATCCTCGCGACCCGACTTCGCCGCAGCAGCCCTCGATGCTGTCGCCGCAGCATTATTACGGCCAACTATCGACCCCTGCACATCATCCACCCATGAAGCCTCCTTCCGAGCCTTCACCGCCTGAGCCTCCTTAAGAAGACGCTCCGCCTCATGCACATCACCACGCTTCTTAGCCGCCTCAGCCTCCGCCATCAGCTTCTCAGCCTTTGCATCCGCCTCTTTCAGCTTCAATGCGTATTCATTATTCTGACGCGCCAGAGTCTGCTCAGTCTTCCATATATCCAGACCACGATTCCTATCCGCATCCCTCAGCTTACCCAGCATCATCGCATAATTGAAAAATTCATCATCCTTAGCCTTACGGTCAGCCGCCTCCTTATCAAACCGGGCCCTCGCCTTGGCCGACATACTCTCCTTACTGCCATCCGCCACCGGAGCATAATTTACCGCACCTATCATATTCGACAGCGCTATCATAGCATCAGAAATGCCGTTGACGACACCCTCAGCCTTCTGACGCCTCCGCAGCTTCGCTACATCCTCATCCGACAGAGGCTTATGCTCACCAATCTTTCGAGTCAGATAATTGATTAGCTCCTGATTATTGCTTACCTTATATTCCGCCGGCACTGACGTAGAGACAGGACTCGACACCGAAGTCCTAAATGTAGTTGATGACGAAGAGGAAGAGCTCCCCTCCGACTCATTCTTCACTGATGGCGACTGCCGAAGCGCCGACACCGACTCCGAATAATTCCCCTGCGAATTGTCCGTCACCATTCTCCGGACATCTATTATTGGTCTTTTAGGATCAGTCATAATCCAATATTATTAAAAAGCACCCGCCATATCCCCGGCGGCCTGAGCTACACCCTGAGCCGTCTGCTGGATATTCTTTGCACGATTCAGTTCCAGATTATTCAGCTTATCCTCAAGACCATCACGCGTAGCCATATACTGACCCTCGATCTGGTCCTTGCGGCGCTCACCATTCACAGCAATCTGTGAAGCAGCATCCGCCAAAGCAGCATTATTGGCCGCCTTCGCCGCCGCCACACTCTCCTCGGTGCCTCCCATTACAGCCTGCGTACCCGCCGCCGTCCGGTTACGCTGCCGGATATTATCAGCAGTGATACTAAGAATCCGCTGAGCATCCGCACGCTGTGTCGCATCCTCATTATATCTGCGGTCATACCAGTTCCGGTTACTGCTCACACGATCCTCAATATTCTGCTTCACCCTTTTCATAGCCTTGGATGCCTGAGCATTACCGAAAATACTTGCTCCGATCCCCAATGCTCCACCTATTACACTGCCTAAAATACCCATGTGAATACGTAGTAATTAAAAAGTTATAACTGTGGAGCAAAGATAAACCCATAACTTCGCCTCACATCTTTAACTTATTAGTCACCGCATATCACATCACCATACCAATGGCACAAGGAAGAAAGACAGGTGGCCGTCAGAAAGGTACACCCAACAAACCCAACCCCCTCAAAGAGCAACTACGCGCTCACTCGACAGCGTATTTTGAGCCTAAGCCACAGACAAACATGGACGGCTCGCCACGCACCATTGAGTTCAGAGATAAAGAAGGAGTAGCGTATAACACTGTCGTATTGGCAGACGCTGACGGCAATCCGCTCGTCATTTCAGACTTCGACATAGACATGATGATGATGGAGCCAAAGGACCGCGCCACAATACAGGAGAAGCTGCTGCGCTATCATACGCCGCAAATGCAATCCGTATCGGCTGAGGTTTCGTTGAACGGCGACATCACCACCACGATAGAGCAGCGTCTTAAAGACCTCGCCGCGGACAACGACAACTAACCGCTGCCGTCTATTTTTCTCTACTTTTAGAACCATGCCGGGCCTCGCAGCTCGGCATTATTCATTCTCGGAATTGTTTCCCCAATAATCCCTATTATTTCCCCAATAAAGGTTATTCTTTCCGAACTTTGCGGCATTTCTTCCCCAATAATTATTATTTCTTCCGAAGTAATTCACATTCTTTCGGAAGTTATTGCCTTTTCTTCCGAAATAAAGGGCATAAATTCCCGCAATGATTATTTAATGCGCAACAAGTAAAAACACGATGATTTTAGGGGTCAAAAAACAGGCTGATTTTGGGGCATTTTTGGCGATTTTTCGGGCGAAATTCCTTACCCATTAATCATTATATCTTCCGAA
>CAYSJG010000051.1:0-10864 GCA_964431295.1 uncultured Sangeribacter sp.
TCCGATTGGGCAGATAAAATATTCTCTAATTTAATTCAACCAACAGGTATCAATGTATCACCTAACGAATTGTAATCATGAAAACCAAACTCTTACTTGTCTTCTGTCCATCCATCATCCTGTTTGCAGGATGTGCAAAAGAAGATGAAAATGACTTGATGGCAAGAAACAAGTCAACCGTGCATCAAAGCTCATCACAAACCGCTTCCTTCAGCAAGGAAGAACAGCAGTATGAGCTTTATAAATTCTTATAGCTTCAAGAATTATTATAACAATGTTCCTTATATTGTCACCGGCAATATGAGTTTCACCAATTTTGTTCCAGTAGATCCATTCCCATTAACAACCGAAATATCAGACTTGTATTTTGACGGCATTGATTCTCTGTCTCAGAACAATGTGACAAGCTACGGTTCCAACATGAGAACTATGGCTAATCTATACATTTCGGAAATCAAAGCAGCTTCTGTCAATGTAGAGCCAGATGTTGAATCAAATCTAATCACTATGATTTACTTGGCTCCCATGAGTCTGGATCACTGGTCGTCTATCTACAAATAAAGATCACCACACTTATGAAGCACATCAAATCAGGAGCGCTGCTCCTAATACTGGCAATCGGCGTTGTGTCTGCCTGCGCCCAGACGTATAAATCCATGGTGCTGTATGAAGTCAGCGGCCCGGTGGAGAGCATCAAATATGACAAGAACAATCCTTTTGAGAAACTGCTCGACACCGTAAAATTCGGCAAAGACGGCCGTCCTGCCAAAGACATCATGACATACGATACCGACGGGTATCCGATAGGCTTCGGCACAAAATACGGCAAACGAGTCAACTCCGCATACATCACATACGACAATGAGCGTCGTCCGGCCATAGTGACCTTATGGGGAAATACAGATGCGGCGGGAGCCCTGCAGGATTCCATTACGACTTCATTCATAGAAATCCGTTATTCTGAAAATGGCGTCAAGTCCCTGACTCTCACATCGGAAGACGACAATGTCAAAGAGTACATCTTTTCAGACAAGACACTTGATGACCACGGCAACTGGACGAAACGCAGAGTAACGGTGGTCACCAAGCGCGGTCAAAACGCAGAGCCGACTGAAGAATATGAGGAAACCCGGCAGATCAAGTACCGCAAGTGACAAACGTAAAAAGCAGATGAAATGAAAAAGAATATAACACGCAATGTCTGTCTGCTGATGGCAGTCCTGACAGGAAGCATCATGATGCATGCATCCTACCCTGAAACAGCTCACGACATGCTGCTTTATGACCTCGTTGGTCCGGTAAAGAAAGCAATCATCAAATCAGAGTCTCCGGTGGCCGACGAGACCAAACTTGAGTTTGATGCCGACGGCCAGATGAAAGACAATATGTTCACTCATGACATTGACGGATATGTCGTCGGATTCGGCAGTAAGGTTTTCGGCAAACACAACGACCTGACTGTGATTTATAACGATGCCGGGATGCCGTCAAAATACATCCGCAGGTCAAATATCCCCGGCAATCGGAACTTCGACATCGTGAACACATATGACGGCAAGCGGCTGGCGTCGCGCGATATTGTCATGCACTCCAAGAAAGGCGACACCTTCATCAGACTTGTGTATTCCGACGAAAAATATGACAGCCACGGCAACTGGACAGAACGGACCGTGCTTCAGACGCAAACGGATAAGTCCGGCGTCCCGACATCCGGAACCTATACTGAGCGTCGCGACATCGAATACAGATAAACCGGCAGAAACACAGGCTCTTAAAGGGAAGCGCTGAAATTTTGAATAGCTCGTGCAACAAAATTTCGGCGCCTCCCTAACTCATGTGTCTACGCGACCGGATGTCATTCGCATAATCATGTACATACGCAGATCCGCGCACACGCGTCTGCCAAGGCGGACGAAAGAAGCCCGGAATCATGGAGTGAGAAGCCCTGCCTGCCGGTGATATTAAAAAACGAATATTTAGTGTCTGAACAAAAAAAGTGTTAATTTTGTATTATGTAATAATCAACAACGGCATAAGAATCCGCATCTCAAATTTATCTTATGTCACTCTGACTTATCTTATGATTATCAGTATGAAACCGATAATGCGTGCTTTCAGCCGCCGCGGGTGGTCATCCGTGCTGGCGGTCCTGCTGCTATGCGGCGCGTCTCCGGCAGCCGCCTCCGGCCAGACTTCGGCCTCGGGAAGCAGCTGTGCGTCAGGCGGCATCGTCTCCCTGGACTCCTGCCGGCACATGGCTCTGCGCAACAACAAGACCATCCGCATGGCCGAAGAGGCTCTACAGGGGAGCAAATACAACCGCAAGGCCGCCTTCGCGGCCTATCTGCCCGGCATAGACTTCACCGGCGGCTATATGTACAACCAGCAGCAGATAGAGCTGCTGGGCGAGGACGCCAAGCTCCCGACCATGAGTTTTGATCCCTCTACACAACAGTTCAAATACAATATCCTTACGGCGCCGGACGGGTCGCCGGTGATGGATCCCTCCACCGGCTCCTATATCCCCACCGAAGTGGCCGTCATCCCCAAAGAGGCGATGAGCTATGACACTCACAATGTGTTTGCCGGCGCCTTCACTCTGACTCAGCCGATCTATATGGGGGGTACCATCAAGGCGCTCAACGACATCACCAAATATGCCGAGCAGATGGCGGCGGCGATGAGAAATTCGGCCGTGCAGGATGTGATATACGGCATCGACCAGGCTTACTGGACAGTGGTGTCGCTATGCGAAAAGAAAAGGCTGGCGGACAGTTTCGTCAACCTTGTGGACTCGCTCAACTACAGTGTGCACGCCCTCTTCGACGAAGGGATGTGCACCCGCTCCGATGTGCTCTCTGTAGAGGTAAAAGCCAACGAGGCCCGGATAGCGCAGACTAAGGTGAACAACGGCCTGACGCTGGCCCGCATGGCTCTGGCGCAGCTCTGCGGCCTCCCGGTCCATGAACAGATGACTCTCAGCGACGAAGGATTGCCGGACAAGGAGAGCATGCCCGCGCCGCGCCTCTACAATCTCGAAGATGTCTACGCCAGACGCAGCGATCTGGAGTTGCTCCGCCAAGGCGTCAACGTACTCTCGAGCAAGGAGCGCCTCTCCCTGGGCGCGATGCTTCCGAAGATAGCCGCCGTGGGGATGTACAGCTTCTCCAATCCGAATGTCAACCACGGCTTTGAGACGCGATTCGGAGGAGGATTCTCCGTAGGCGCCACTCTGACAATCCCTCTGTGGCACTGGGGAGGCAATTATTACCGTTACCGTGCCAGCAAATCCGCCACGAATGCCCAGCGCCTGCTGCTCGACGATATGCAGGAGAAAGTGGAACTTCAGGTGAATCAGGCCGAATTCTCGATGCAGGAGGCGCGCAAGACCTACGATATGACCGTGACCAATATGGAGAAGGCTGATGAAAATCTGCGTATGGCTCAGCTTTCATTCCACGAAGGGATGATGACCACAGATGATGTCATAGCCGCCCAGACGGCATGGCTTCAGGCCGGCTCCGAAAAGATCGATGCCCGCATAGGGCTCAGACTCTGCGATGTATACCTCGCCAAAGTGCTCGGAGAGCTCGGCACGGGCGAAAATTAAGGTCCTGTCCCCTTAGGACATGCGCCTTAAAAAGGGAGCTGAAGCCTCCCTTGCCACAACTCAGTAAAAATCATCCGTCATAAAAATTCATCTACGACTAAACGCATTCAGATATGTCAATCACACCAATCGAAGAGCCGGCAAATGTAAGCAAGAAAGACCGCATGCTCATCACAACCATAATAATCCTTCTGCTGCTTGTGGCCGGCCTGGCCATCATCGGCTTTGTATTTCTCAAGCAGGGTCCCGATGTAATACAGGGGCAGGGTGAAGCCACCGAGATACGTATATCCGGCAAATTGCCGGGCCGCATCACCGAGATATATGTGGAGGAGGGTGATCATGTGAGCGAAGGCGACACACTCTGCAAGATACATTCAAGTCTTGCGGAGGCCAAGCTTGCGCAGGCGCGCGCCATGGAGAATGTGGCTCAGGCCACGAGCGCCAAGGTGGACGCCGGGACACGTGTACAGATCATCAACTCGGCGCGCGATCTCTGGACTCAGGCCTCGGCCGCTGCCGAGATCACGCGCAAGACCTACGAGCGTGTGGAGAATCTATATGCCAAAGGTGTAGTGTCGGAGCAGAAACGCGATGAGGCAAAGGCGGCCTATGAAGCGGCCAAAGCCGCCGAGGCAGCAGCCAAGAGTCAGTATGAGCTCGCACAGGCCGGCGCACAGAGCGAGGACAAGAGAGCGGCCGACGCTATGGTCAACGCGGCCAAGGGGAGCGTACAGGAGGTGGACGCGCTGCTTGAGGACACCTATCTGCTGGCGCCCTGCGACGGCGAGATTACCGTCATCTATCCCAATGTCTCTGAGCTTGTGGCCACCGGCGCTCCGATAATGTCGCTGCAGAAGGATGACCACTGGGCCGTCTTCAATGTACGCGAGACGATGCTCAAGGAGATACAGCTCGGCAAGACTCTGAAGTGCCGCATACCGGCGCTTGACACCGTGGTGGATATGAAGGTATTCTATATCAAGGACCTCGGCACATACGCCAACTGGCAGGCTTCCAAATCCACCGGCAATTATGACGCCCGCACTTTCCAGGTGAAAGCGCGCCCGGAGAATAAGGTCCCCAATTTCCGTCCGGGTATGTCCGTCATCTTCGAAGGGATAGCCGGGGAGAAGAGTGCCGATAAAAAATCCGAAAAGAGATGAGCGGCTTTCGGGTAAGCTTCATGCGCAGTGTGCTGCAGATTGTAAGGCGTCCTCTGTACTGGGTGGCCTTCTTCCTGCTGCCGCTGTTCTGCTTCATCTTTCTGACATCGCTGATGCGGGAGGGTCTGCCGGACCATGTCCCCGCGGCGGTGGTGGACAAGGACGGTTCCGTGCTCTCTCGCAATCTCACGCAGACACTCGGCGACATGCAGCTTGTAGATCTTGTGGCCACTCCCGACAGTTACACCGAGGCTCGCCAAAAGATGCAGGAGGGTGAGATCTTCGGCTTTTTCCTCATTCCGGAAAACTATGAGCAGGATCTGATGGCAGGACGCTCTCCTGAGATCAGTTTCTACACCAATATGACTTATTTCGTGCCGGCCTCCATGCTCTTCAAGACCTTCAAGGCCACGGCCACCTACACCAAGGCCGGTCTGGCAGTATCGGTGATCAATCAGCTTGGGGCCGGCGAAGGCAATCTCGAAGGGATGCTTCTGCCGATCAACATCACGGCCCGCGGCATAGGCAATCCGACTCTCAATTATGCCATCTATCTCTGCAACTCCTTCCTGCCCTGCATCCTTCAGCTGATGATATTGCTGACCACGTGCTATACACTCGGCGAAGAGATAAAATACCATACCTCTCCGGAGATGCTGCGTCTGGCGGATGGCTCGATAGTGAAAGCGCTTGCCGCCAAGCTGCTTCCCCAGACCGTCATCTGGATAGTCATCGCGCTATTCATGGAGTCGCTCCTGTTCTGCTGGGAGGGATATCCGATGCAGGGCTCGTGGTTCTGGATCACAGTCTCGGAGATCCTGTTTGTACTGGCCTGTCAGGGGATGGCGCTGCTATTCTTCGGTGTCCTTCCCAATCTGCGTCTCTCCCTGTCGATCAGCGCTCTGCTCGGCATCCTGTCATTTTCCATAGCGGCGTTCTCATTTCCGGAGCAAAGCATGTATCCGGCCATGAGCATCTTCGCATGGCTTATGCCCATACGCTATAATTTCATGATATACAGCGATATCGCGCTCAATGGTCTGCCTGTCTATTATGCGCGCTATTATTTCGCCGCATATTTTGTATATATCATCTTGCCTCTGGTCATGCTACCCCGCATGAAGAAGCAGATGGCGCAACCGGTGTACGCCCCGTAATCATCACCTCTCCCCCACGCCACAGCATCCTGCAAGCGTGGCCCACCAACACAGAAAGAGAAAAGTATGAAAAACCTCTTCAGACAATTCTATGAAGTCTATCTCCGGGAGTTTCTTCTGGTGAAGCATGACGGGGGACTGATATTGTTCTTCCTGTTTCTCCCCTTCGTCTACCCAATCCTCTACTCTCTGATATATAATCCGGAGCTGGTACGCGATGTGCCTATGGTCATCGTGGACGAGGACCGGAGCGCCACGAGCCGCGAGCTTGTGCGCAGACTGGATGCCACGCAGCAGTCGTGGGTGATCGGATATGCCGCCGACCTGCCGGAGGCACGGCGCGCCATGTCGGAGAAGAAGGCTTTCGCCATCCTGCAGATACCGGAGGGATTCGAGTGTAAGATAGGCCGCGACGAGCAAGCCGAGGCTGTGATGTACTGCGATATGACCCTGCTGCTGCGCTACCGCGGATTTCTGATCGCGTCCACCAATGTGATGCAGGATATGGGAGCGGATATAACGATGGAGCGTATCAACGAAGTGGCGCCTCTTGCGGGCACGATATCCACCGGGGATCCTATGCCCATTGACGACATAGCCATGGGCAATATCGAGAGCGGCTTCGACTCCTTCATCATGCCCGCGGTGGTGATACTGATCCTCCATCAGGCCATCATACTGGCTATAGGTATGGCGGGGGGCGCCAAGCGCGAGCGGCCTGAGCTGATAGGCTACAATCCTGTCAATGAGTCGCGGTCGCCACTTATCACCATGCTGGGCCAGATGGCCTGCTATCTGACCATACTGATAGTGCCCGTGATGTTTCTGATGCACTATGTGCCGCTGATATTCTCATTCCCGATGGCGGGAGATACACTGCAGGAATTTGCTTTTATACTCCCCATGATATTGGCATGCTGCGGGGTGGGATTTATGTTTCAAGGGATTGTCCGGGAGCGTGAATCTGTATTCATCCTCTGGGTGGTCACTTCGGTGGTGTTTCTCTTCCTCTCCGGCATCACATGGCCCCGCTATGCCATGTCCGGTATATGGAAGACGCTCAGTGCAATCATACCGGCCACATGGGGTGTGGAAGGATTTGTGAAGATGAATACCAACGGTGCGACAATATCGCAGGTATCCGGATGCTATATAGCGCTCTGGGTACAGGCTGCGGTCTATCTGACGCTGGGATACTGTGTGCAACGCTGGGTGGTACGGCGCCAAATCAAGCGCTCCATAGAGGAACGTGCGGACTATCTCCGTGCCCGCGGTACATCCGCCGAGGTCTAAGGGTCTGTCCCCTAACAATACCACGCCGCCTTGGAGCACTCTCAAACGCTCTGCAACGAACTAAGCTCTAAACTCTAAACTCTAAGCTCTAAGCTCTAAACTCTAAAACGGCCATTATCAATGGGCCTCAAGCCAATTGGACGCCACTCCGGCTGATGCCGTGAGGGCCACGCGGCCTTTGTATGCTCCGGCCATCAGACGCTCCACAAGCTCCTGGAGCACCGGCAGCTCCTCAGGGACGACATCGAAATTCAATTCGTCATGCACCTGGAGTATCATCTTGCTGCGCAGCCCTTTGGCGGTCATCTCGCGGTCAATGTCCACCATCGCTTTCTTGATGATGTCGGCCGCTGACCCCTGCACCGGGGCGTTGATGGCGTTGCGCTCGGCATAGCCCCTGACGACGGGATTTTTGCTGTTGATATCCGGGAGGCGGCGCTTGCGCCCCATCTTGGTGAGGGTGTATTTATGCTCACGCGCGAACTCCACGGAGTCCGACATATATTTGTGGATGGTGGGGAAGGTAGCGAAATAGTTGTCGATAAGCTCCTTGGCTTCGCCTCGCGGTATGGCGAGACGCGATGCCAGTCCGAATGCGGAGATGCCGTAGAGTATGCCGAAGTTGGCGGTCTTGGCCTTGCGCCGCTCATCGGGCGTAACATCCTCCACATTGGCTTTATGATATATTTTGGCGGCGGTGATGGCATGTATGTCGCGTCCCTCTCTGAAGGCCTCGAGCATGGTCTCGTCGCCGGCGAAGTCTGCCACGAGACGCAATTCAATCTGCGAATAGTCTGCCGAGAGGAAAAGATTACCCTCTGACGGGATGAAAGCGCGACGGATCTCTCTGCCTTCGTTTTCACGCACCGGTATATTCTGCAAATTGGGATTGGAGGAGGAGATGCGTCCGGTGGCCGTCACAGTCTGATTGAATACAGTATGCACGCGTCCGGTGGCGGGATTGATTGCCTCCGGCAGGGCTGTCAGATATGTGGTGAGGAGCTTCTTGAGCTGACGGTATTCGAGTATCTTTGCCACTATAGGATGCTTGTATGCCACCTTCTCGAGAATGTCTTCGGAAGTGGAATACTGACCCTTCTTCGTCTTTTTCGCTTTAGGGTCGAGGGCGAGCTTGTCGAAGAGTATTTCACCGACCTTGGCCGGCGAAGAGACATTGAATTCCTCACCCGCCAGATCAAAGATATGATGCTCGAGGAGTTCGAGGCGCGAGCGCATCTTGTCCGCAGCCTCGTTGAGCGCCTCTACATCTATCCTTACTCCGGCCATCTCCATACGGGCGAGGACACGGCTCAGCGGCAACTCTATATCTTCAAGCAGGCTCCACATCCCCTGGCTCTTCACCTCCTGCGAGAGCGGGTCGCGCAGACGCACCGAGGCGAGAGCTACGGAGCAGGCGCGCTCTATGAGTGAGGCATGCTCCACAGGCTGCGACACAGCATTGCGCGAGCGTGAAGTCCGGACGCTCAGAGGTGGAGTCGCCGGCAATTCCACATGCAGATAAGTAGCGGCGACCTCATCGACGCCGTGACGCATATCGGGCTGCAGGAGATAGTGTGCCAGCGAGTCGTCGAAATAGTTGAGCAGAGGCTCGGCGTCATCGTTGCGCAGACGCGCCGCCAGTACATAGTCACGCTTCGCGGAGAAGGTGACCTTGCAGATGTCGGCACGCGCCATAAGGTCGAGCATCGCGGCGAGACCTGATTCAAATTCCACAGGCACGTACCATCCCCGGCCGTCCGTGAGAGCCACGGCCACGGCCACAGGGCGGTCGCTCATGTCATTCTCACCCTCTGCCAGCATAGCGAGGCCGCACTGCGAGGCTTCAGATAGAGCCTGCGACATTTCCGCGAGCGCGGCGTCACTGTCCGCGAGACGGAAATCCGCATCTCCGAAAGCCTCAAGGGGCTTACTCTCCTCCTGCGCTTCGGAAGCCTCGTCCGGCTCAAGGTCGAAGAGACTGGGGGTGGTGTAGGCCGGATGTGTCTTCTCCGGACCGGAGGCGCTTCGGGTATCGGCCGACGCGGCTGTGCTCCGGGAGACTTTCCCTCCGTCAAGCCTGCGCGCCACTCTGTCGAGAAGCGTCTTGAACTCGAGGCTGCGGAAGATGGCGAATAGCTTGTCGCGATCCGGCTCTTTATACAGCAGATCCTCCGTCCTGACATCCATAGGGACATCCGTGCGGATGGTGGCGAGATATTTGGAGAAGCGTATCTGCTCGGCGTTATCCTCCACCTTCTTTTTGAGAGCCCCTTTCAGACTGTCTGGGTGCTCGAGAAGGTTGTCCACGCTGCCGAAGTCGGCGATGAGTTTTACAGCGGTCTTCTCTCCTACTCCGGGACACCCGGGTATGCAGTCTATTTTGTCGCCCATGAGCGCGAGCAGATCAATCACCTGACCGGTATTGGCGATGCCGTAGCGCTGACATACCTCCTGCTCCCCTCTGATCTCGAAGTCCTGACCGCGATAGGAGGGCTTATACTGCAATGTGGAGGGGCTGACGAGCTGACCGAAATCCTTGTCGGGGGTCATCATATAGGTCGTGAATCCTTCGGCTTCGGCCCGCTTGGCCACAGTACCTATGACATCGTCAGCCTCGAATCCATCGACTTCGAGCAACGCGATATTGTATGCCCTGACAATCTCCTTGATGATCGGCACCGAGAGCTTGATGTCTTCGGGGGTGGAGGCTCTGTCTCCCTTGTAATTGTCATACGCTTCGGAGCGGAATGTCGGTCCCTGCGGGTCGAAGCAAACGGCTATATGGGAGGGATGCTCCTTGCGAATCACCTCTTCGAGGGTATTGACAAAGCCGAAGATGGCGGAGGTATTGAAGCCGTCCTGAGTGATGCGGGGCATTTTGATGAGAGCATAATACGCTCGGAATATGAGCGCGTAGGCATCAAGGAGAAAGAGTCTTTTTTCAGTATCCATCAGATTATAGGGATTGCGGGGTAAGGGCGCGGGTGCGCGTGATTTTTGTGTAAATATAACAAATATTCTCCTCATCGGGGAGGATTTGAGAGTAAATTGCTAATTTTGCGCATAAAATCACCACTTGAAATCACCACTTGAAATCATCTCATGATTATGAAAGCCGGACTTACCACCATAGTAATGCTGATCATCTCCAATGTCTTCATGACGCTTGCATGGTACGGCAACCTTCGCCTGCAGCAGGCCGGGCTGATCAAAAACTGGCCGCTGATCGCTGTGATAGTAGCCTCCTGGAGCATAGCCTTCTTCGAATACAGTTTCATGATACCGGCCAACCGCATAGGATTCTCGGGCAACGGCGGCCCCTTCTCCCTATTTGAGCTGAAGATACTTCAGGAGGCCATTTCGCTGACTGTCTTTACCGTCATCGCCATGGTGCTATTTCAGGGACAGCGCCTGCAATGGAACCATCTGTGTGCGTTTGTATGCCTTATCGCCGCAGTCATATTCGCGTTTCTCCCGAATTCGAAATAACAGCTCGCATAATAGCGTAGCCCCCCTCCCCGAAAGAAGAGAGGGTCTTAATAGAATTAAGACACGCGCCCTAAATTTTGTCGATAGTTTAATCATTAGACCCCATCCCACAAAAAATGTTAACGCAGGGGCGACCGATTTTTGATGCA
>CAYSJG010000052.1:0-10827 GCA_964431295.1 uncultured Sangeribacter sp.
AACTCGTGACCCTCAGCTTGGGAAGCTGATGCTCTACCAACTGAGCTACTACCGCGTAAATAATCTCCCGGCTGATCTCCCGTATCCTTCGAGATTTTGTCGCTTGGTGAGAGCCGCTATGGAAATTATTTGCAAATATAAGATTTTTTTCCCGATAGCCCAAGCGGTAGTGCGATTTTTTGCAATTCAAAATTTATCTTTCAAAATTGCAGGATGAAATATTATCTCTTCAGGCATCCTGCAGTGATGTGTAAAATACGTATGATTTCTTCTTCACAATGGCGAATACCAATACGATGGCCATGAATCCCAGTCCGAGCCAGAACGCGAATGAGTGGCCCGGAATATGGAAGAGCTGTTGAAGTCCTGAGAATAGGAGCGGGGTTACAGCAGTGCCGAGATAATTGGCAGTCATAATGTATGATATTGTGTTGGTGGCCATTGCCGAGGTCGGTGCGAGCAGTGAGGCTTTGGTGTAGAAGATAGGCTGCAGCAGTCCGTAGCCGTATCCAATAAGTATCACGGCGATGATATAAAGCCAGAGTGTATGTCCGAGCGAGACAATGAGCAGTCCGAGCATCATGATGATCAAGCATGTCGTGGTAGTGGCGTTGCGCAGAGCTTTCACTATATATGGGAGTGTAAATCCGGCTGCCGTCACAAAGAGGAAGAATATCGATGTGACAATGGAAGTCTGCGAGGTGGTCATCCTGTTGTCCTGCATCACAAACGGTATATAATATGTGATGGTGATACTGCATATTGTGATGGCGAGATAGAATATTATGATGCCCCATGTGGTGGCGTTGCGGCTTCTTCGTGTGGCTCTTGCGCGCTGCAGAGGTGTGACAGGATTGCCAGCGGAGGAATTAGAGTCTGTCGTGGATGTGACACTGTCAGCGGCCACGGGGCCGTGAGGCGATGGCTTGACAGGTTTCATCTCCGCTCCTTGGGATGTGCGTGCGATATATTTTTTCGTAAGAAACGGTGAGAGTGCGAGAGGAATCACCGGTACAAGATATACGAGGAATGGCAGATGCCAGTCTTTTGTGCCGATCCATCCGACGATGAGGGTTGCGAATATAAGAGTGAAATTGGCGATACCGGACTTGATGCCCATCTGTCTGACGCGCTCCACTCCGGCGAAATGCTCCGCGATGACTCCGGCGGCGAGCGGGATGACAATGCCGCAGCCGACGCCGATCAGACAGCTTGTGATAATTAGGGCAGTCATGCTTTCAGCAAAGAGGCAAGCCACGCCTCCTATGAGGAATATAATCATGCCCAGATCAATGAGCCCTGTCTGGCTGCGCGACATGGACAGTCGTCCGGAGAGCAGTATAAAGGGGATAATGCAGAAGTTTGGCAATACGCTGAGCAGTTGAATCTCAAGATGCGAAGCGTGCGGGAATATTGTATCAAGCCCGGCCATGACGGGGGTTATGGCAAGTCCCGGGAGATCGACCACAAGAGAGATCGACCAAATGGCGATGAGGGTCAGAAGCGTGATACGTCCTTTGCCTGTATTGACGGTTTTCATAGTTTTCGGAATATTGATAAGCCCGGGCCGGACCATGCTGAGTGTCCAGTCCGGGCTGATAATTGTGCGGGAATCTCTTGCAGAGTGTCGGAATTTGACACTCTCTCGGAGAGTCTACTTGTTGTCAGTGGAGTTATCCTTGCTGTCAAGTTCCTGTTTGAGTTCGTTGACCTCCTCCTTTATGTCGTTGACTTCGTGATATGTGGCGAGGATAGCGTCGCGGTTGGAGATCCAGTCCTCCACTTCCATGGTGTCGCGCAGTTTAGCAGCGTTGACCTCAGCGGCTGTGGGTACATAATCAGCGCTCCATTTGGATACCTCTGAAGGCTTGCGGTTCTCGATCTGCCAGTCGAAGGGATAGAAATCGGAGTTCTTGTTTTTCCAGTTCGGTTTGCGGAGAGCATATACGATGAGCGGGAGGAAGAAGAATACGAGGACACCGATTACGATGATTGCCACATAAGTGACCGGAGATCCGGTATTGATCTGCGAGGGGGGGAAGAAGCTGATGACGGATGCGAATACGACGCCGACAATGCCGACGATTCCGATAAGCCATTCCACAAATTTACCGCCTGGAATTTTGAATCCTCTGGGTTTGTCGGGCTGTGTGTGGCGCAGTCGCATGAAAGCGGCGTAGATCATCACACAGAGTATGAGATAGAGGATGGTAGACATCTGTGAAAGAATCTGGTAAGCGGATTCCACAGAGGGAAGTATCACAAGAGCAAATGCGAGGACAGTCACGAAGATACCCTGTACGTATAGGATGGGTTCGTTGATGCCGTTTTTGTTAGTCTTCTGGAGTGCCGGCGGTAGGAATCCTGATTCTCCTACAGCTACAAGACCTGTGGAAGGTCCGGTGACGATGACGCTGACCTGTCCGATGACGCCGTAAGCCACAAGAAGTGCGATGATATTGCCCACCCATTCGATGTGTATGGCGCCGAAGAGTTTATTGTATGTGACCAGCAGGGTGGCCAGCAGGTTGATATCCTTAACCGGGATGACAAGACCGATGGCGAGTGTTCCGAAGATGAACACCACGAGAATGGCGGCAGCGGCCATAAAGAGTGCTTTAGGGTAATCCTTGGCCGGATTGCGCATATTCTGCACATGCACGGCGTTCATCTCCATGCCTCCGAAGAAGAGGAATATGGATGCGGCGAATACTATGGTGCTGATTTTGGTAAAGTCGGGGAAGAAGGATATATCCGTGACGAGTTCGATTTTATCACCGGGTATACAGAGATATACGATACCCATGATGATAAGTATGGCTCCCGGGATAATAGTGCCGAAGAGACCGCCCGTGGTGCTGACGAAGTTTGCTTTGCTCAATCCTCTGAATGAATTGAAAGTGGCAAACCAGTACACGCCGAGGACAATCAGGATGGTATATAGCTTATTGGATGATAGCGAGGCATCGAAAGTCTCCGGCCAGAAGACGTATGCGAGCGCTACGGCTCCAAACATCAGTACAGCGGGAAACCATATGACGAGACACTGCCATTCGAGATACATGGCGGTCCATCCCCATCGGGTGCCGAATGCTTCGGAGACCCATCTGTACAGACCTCCTGAGTGAGTGTATGTGGAGGCGAGCTCCGCGCATACGAGCGCGAACGGGATAAGGAATACCAGACCTGCGAGCAGATACCAGAATATGGACTGAATGCCGAATTCGGCCTGAGATGCGAGACCTCGGAGCGAGACGACCGTAGTGATGATCATAATGGTCATACCTATGGTCGTGATGTATGTCTTCTTCGCCGAGGGGGGCGTTGCGGCACCCTTGGGAGCAGCAGCGGGCGATGTTGTCGTAGACGTACTCATAGTGTTATAATTAAGACCTTAGATAATCGAAAAATAAAAGATTCAGGCATGTGGACGGCCTGTCAGACCGGTCACATGCCTGAATGCCATGCTTTTTTAGAATACTGTTAGAGCTTTACTACGGGGTAGACTTCACCGATCTTGGTACCTACCTTGTAGTGTGTGTCCTTGTGAGCGGTCATGGAGACGTTCATGTTGGCATCGAAGAGGTATACGATGTCCGAGCCTCCAAACTGGAAGTAAGAGATCTCGTCGCCCTTCTGCAGAGCGGTGCCTACCTCGGCCGTGATGACTACGGAGGCTACCTGCGGCATTGCGATAGGCAGGATTGCGCAGAATCCGTATTCAGTCTCAAGTACAATCAGACCACGTGTCTGGGCGAATTCGTAACCGGCCTGGTCAGGAGCGGTAGCTCTCCATGCCTCTACCTGATGAGTGGCGGGATCTTCCTTGCTCGGTACGGCTACCAGATCCACATAAGCGGCTCCCTGGATCACTCTTGCCTCACGTACTATGCCGGCGAGAGGAGCGTGCTGACGGTGATAGTCGGTCCAGCTGAGGAAGCTGTGACACCACATGCCGCCTTTGAATTTGTCCTTGTAGGGGCTGCCTTCGAGGAGCTCGTCGATGGTCCAGTCAAGACCCTTGATGCGTACGTGGGTGTCAGGGCGTATCTCCCACTGGCCTCCGAATTGGGCATCGGCCGGGTGTACGATCACACGATTGTTGGCGATGTCGGCGATAGGACGGAAACCGGGCTTTGTGTGACGGGCAAACATCTCGTTGAATGTCTTCCATCCGCCGCGAGGCTGGATGTATTCATCCATGTTGTAGACAGGGCTGTCGTAGAAGGACTTCACGCTGTCAGGAGTGATGCTTTCAGGTGAATCCAGCCAGTCGCCGATGGCGAAGCAGTAGTCTACCATCCATTTCGACAGCGGAGTCAGCTCGGGCATCGTGTTGTTGGGCACGACAGGAGTCTGAAGTGATTTCACCGGCTCCTGATCCAGTACGAAGAAGGAGCGGAAGAGGTGCTCGTAGACGTGTGTGCCTTCACGATTCTCTGCGGGAATCCAGTGTGCGTAGGCTTCCAGCCAGTCCAGATACTTTTCGATGCTGTCTATCTCGGACAGACCCGGGATGTTGTAAGCCTTCACTTTGGCGAAAGCCTCCTGGAATTTGGGCTCCCAGTTGTTCTCTTTGATAAGATCAGCGAGTTCCTGCACGGCAGGAGAGTACTTTGTATTTTCCATAATAGTAATATAAGATTGGTGTGTTTTTCAGTTTGATTCAGACCTGAGAGCTGTAGTCTTTTTTTCTGACCGTCCCTCATTGCCGTTGTCATCATTATAACATTGCTTTGCAGTCAAAGGTTGAAAATTTATTAATTATTTTTTTTATCTTATTATCAATCTTATTAATGGTGTGCAATTTATTTATCTTATCACGCGCAAACTCTCGAGACTAACATTATATAATGTATATTGGGAATATTGACCCTGATGATGCAACCGCATGGTGATAAAGATTGTTAAGATAAATATATAATGTGAAATATTTTAATCTATGAAAACACGTTTATTATTGTTGTCCTCGTCGGCCTTGATAGCCGCTCTGAGTGCGACAGCCGCCCCCACTGAGGTGAAGACTCATGCCTTCGGTCCTGGCGCGGATGTATTTGAGAAAGACACCACATTCAAGGAGGCTCTGCATTCCAATGTTCCGGCACGTCAGAAATCCTCTTTTGCCTCTCCATCTTTTGTGATGGTGACCAAGGGTGGCAAGTTTATGCTGAGCCTCGGCGGCGCCGTCAAGGTGACTGTGGGAGGCGATATGGGACATCCGATACCTGATGCGGATGAATTCACGACCTCGGAGATACCCATGCACCCGATGGACGGCAATGGAGGAAAATTCAACATCTCGGCCCAGCAGAGCTCATTATATCTGAATTTTATAGCGTTGCCCGGTGACGCTAACCAGATAGGAGCCTTCATATCAGCCAATCTGCTCAATGATAATTATACACCCAATCTGCAGTATGCCTATCTGAAATACCGTGGATTCCAGGCAGGTTATGACTATAATCTCTTCTCCGATCCGGGAGCTTGCCCCACGACTATAGATTATGAGGGACCTAACAGTTTCACTGCCATCCCGACCGCGGGCATACGTTACGGTATAGACTTCGGCAGGAAGAAGGCCTGGAACTTTTCGGTAGGTGCGGAGTTGCCGTTTGAAAGCTTTACCACGGTGCCCGGTAAGACAGTCACAGTGAATCAGCGTTGTCCGGATATACCTCTTGCCCTGCGTTACTCCTGGGGCGGCGGTGCGTCGTGGATACGTCTGTCCGGCGTAATACGCAATATGTATTATCGCAATGAAGTAGCGGGCCGCAATATTGACAAGGTGGGCTACGGACTGCAGCTCTCCGGTACAGCGGCCATCACTCCTCAGCTAAGGGCCTTCTACATGGGAGCCTACGGCAAGGGTCTCAGCTCATATTTCCAGGATATCTACGGTCTTGGCATGGACCTGATGCCTGATCCGGAAAATCCGCGGGCCATGAAGTGTGTGGAAGCGTGGGGCGCATACGGCGGACTTCAGTATACATTCAATCCGCAGTGGATGTGCTCGGCTACATATTCCCACTTGCGCACATACGCCGACAAATATAAAGGCGGCAGTGATGCCTGGAGCGGCCAATATAAATACGGACAATATGTAGTGGCCAATATTTTTTATAAGATCAACGGTTACTTCCAGACAGGTATCGAATACCTGTGGGGACGCCGTGCGAACTATAGCGGAGTGAAATGTTCGGATAATCGCATACAGTGTATGTTCCAGATGTCATTCTAAGTAGAATCTTACCGAAGTAGAATCTTACCGAAGAGGAATCTTATTCAGTATAATCTTCGCGGAGGTGCCGTCGGCGAGCGTAGCTATTATCAGCCTGCAGTCAAAGCGCGACAGATCGACAGGCTGGCCTACATCTTCCGGAGATACTATCCGCTGCAAGAGCAGCGAGCCGTCGGAGGAGCAGATGCGGAGCGTCTGCTCCTCTGCTGTGCCTATATATAGGAGAGTCCCCTCCACGCGCAGCACTGAGGAGTCGCGCTTCGTGTCATAGACTTTTCCCGTATATGTGGAGAGAGCCTCTATGATGCCTGCATAGGGACGGAAGATACCTTCCCCGTTGCGAGGATCAGAGATATAAGAATGATCCCCCTCTGTATGATTGGTCTTTCTGATGATGCCGCGGATGTCGCTGATGTTCATGTCGGGATTAGCCTGCAGCCATGTTGCAATCTGTCCGGCTACATAGGGCGAGGACATGGATGTGCCGCCAAACGGCGCCCAGTAATATGCTCCCTCTTCATAAGTGAAGTTGTCCAAAGGTTTGCGGGGCTCGGCAGGTTCGAGTCCGGATCCGTCGGAGATATATGACATATACTGCACCCAGTCCTGATTTTTACGGAGAAACGGGGTGCTGATGGACGATATCACGGGAGTGCCTGGAGCTACTGTGAGTGGCATGATACGTCCGTCGACAAGATTGCCGTAGCCGCTGTAGTCAGATGTGATCCCGGGCTCATTGGAGTCACTCCATTGAGCTCCTCCGAACATTGTGACCGGAGTGCGGTTGACATACTGTCCCACAGAGATGACGTACTGTCCGGTGCAAAGGTCGCTGACGCTTTGTGAAGAGCCGGGACGCGCGGCATATTTAGCCGGCGGATTGTGCATGGATGATACAATGCCGTCGGTATATGCGTCTATGCGTATGCCGTCAGGTCCGGAGAATCGCGCTCCGGGGAGGTAGCGTCCCCAGTTGGCTCCGCTCGGCGGCTTTATGTCGGAGTGAAGGCTGTATTGCATTTCGACATGGTATCGGCCGTTGACCGGATTGACCTCGGCGCTGAAGATGATACGTCCGCTGAATATTGCGGCAAACTCTTCATCGTAGACGATTTTGAGATCTTCGTTTTCAGTCGCAAGAGATGTGTCCTCCGGATACGATGTCAGCAGCCATCTGGCATTCTCGCTGAAGTCAATCTCTCGGACGATAGTCTCCGACATGCTTTTGGCAGCGTCAAAAATTATGGCTTCCGTGGTACATGGCGTAGCGTCGGCCATCCAGATATCGCTTGCCCCCTCGATGTCGAAGTTGGCATTGGTGAGTGATGTGACAGGAAAGGCGATGGCGGGTGTTTCCGTGGAGAATATGTGGGAGATTGTATTCCGGCTTGTCCCTTCGTTGCCCGACGAGAGGCAGATGATGGCATCGTCGGCGCATTTGTCGAGATATCTGCAGAAGAGTGAAGTGCCGTCATGCGGTCCGAGATAGTATCCCATCGAAATATTCACTACAGCGGGTGCGTCCACACTTTGGGCATATTCTATGATATCTTCCACTCCGGCGAGAATGCCGACATCTGTGCATTCGCTCGTGGTGGCCACAATGGTAGCTTCGGGAGCGCATCCGCGAAATCCGTTGGCCTCATAGCCGCCGGCCAGTATGCCGGCCACGTGAGTGGCATGAAACTCATCGTCATTGTCAGTCCGCCATGCCGCAATCTCTTCGGGAGTGTCACATTGGATGCGTCGACCCTCTGATTCGATATATTGCACCACTCTTTTGACTCTCGACTCTGTGGCGGAGGAATTGAGGAAAGTGACATGAGAAGGATCAAAGCCTATGTCGGTGAATCCTACCACGACACCTTTGCCGGTATATGCAGAAGGGAGTCCCTGACCGAGATAAATGTTGTCGGCATCGAAAAAAGTGCGTGCCTTGTCCATGGCCGGCTGAATGCGGGGACGGGGAAATGCCTCTCTGAGATCATGAGAGCCGATGATTTTGCGCAGTTTGTGCGCCATCTCGCCGCCTTTGCCGTCTGTGCCATCGTCATGCGAGCCTGTCGCAGCAGCCTCATCCGCAGCTGTATCCTGCGGTATAAGGCAGAGCGCGAGGTTGTCGCGGTGTCTAAGCACAATGACACCCTGCTCCTCAAGCTGTGCTATGGTTTCCGCGACAGCATCGGCGGGCAGCTCCACTATTCTGTCCGTGTATTGTGGATTTGATTGCTTAGCCTCGCTGTGTGCCGGCATAAGGAGCGCAGTGGCGAGCAGGGTCAGTGTGATGAATGTTCTACTCATTTAGTTTTCCAGGGTATTAAGAGAAAGTTAAATTCTAAGAGCGCGTCACTTGCAAAATGTGAGATGGGGTCTAAATCAATCAATATTTTTTAAGTAATACGCTCTGATGATTGCGATGATCTCCTCTCCGAAGTCTGCCAGCTTTTTCGGGCCGATACCTTTTACGTCGCGTAGTTCTTTCAGATTACGTGGGATGGCCGCGGAGATGTTGATCAGTGTACGGTTGGGCAAGATTTTGAAACATTCTGTGTTCATCTCCATCGCCGTCTCCTTTCTCCATTTTGTCAGCAGGCTGTAGATTCTCGGGTTGGCTATATCTTCTGTCATTCCGTGGAAAGGGATGGCGCCGTCATCGGGAGATGCCAGCGAATTATCTTGTGATTTCTGTGACTCCGGGGTATGCTTATATGCCTTGTCAAAGCGTTCAGTCCAGGTGGTCGCTTTTCTTTTAGTTGTCGCTCCGGCATCTCCGAAGTCAAATTTCAGGAGTATGGCGGCCTTGACCTGCATGAAGTCCGCGGGATTGAATTCCTTGTGGGCGAATGCTGCAAGGAGTTCGCTCTTCATGGTGGCTTGCTCCAGCAGCTCTTCCGCTTGCTTCATTATCTTCTTGCGTGTGGCCTTGTTGTCTATTTCGGGCAGGTCGGCTTTAAGAAGATGTATGATACGGTCCACATATTCTTTGAAATATTTGCAACCTCCGTTGATTTTGGCGTTGAAGAGTTCTCTCTTCTGCGGATCGGCGAGATATGGGGCTATAAGGTCGAAAAACTTGTATGTCTTGGCTGCGACATCGCTGACAGTATTGGAGAAGAGGTTAGCGAGCTCATTGGTGCGGGCGGCGAAGCGAGGGAAGGTGGAGGCGAGTTCCACGTTGACAGTGCGGTTGTATCCGTTGAGTGCGATGACAAGCTGATTAAAGTCAAAAAGGTTTTTTGCAAGCGCGATAAGATATGCGAGCTGAAACTTATGCAGTATGCCGGCATCCGGTACGCGTTGCCTCTGATACTTGATGAAGTTGCTGATGTTATTGTCAGTAATGACGGCACTTGGCGATATAGGCGAGTCGAGATAGAGCCCGTCGAGCGATCGGCATCTTGAAAGCGCCACATAAGTCTGTCCCGGTGCGAAAGATGCGGCCGTGTCGATAATCGCACGGTCGAAGGTGAGTCCCTGACTTTTGTGTATGGTGATGGCCCAGGCAGTGCGGAGGGGGATCTGTGAGAATGTGCCGATAACTGATGTCTGCACCTCAGCGCTTTTGTCATCGATGCTGTATTTGACATTCTCCCAAATCAGTTGTCGGGCGGTGATCTCTCTGGGTATGGCTTCATGTGTGGCTACTATTACCGCATCGTTTTGCAGATGTGTGACAGTGCCTATGAGTCCGTTGTAATATTCTTTGGCCGGCGAGGGATCATTTTTTATGAACATTACCTGTGCTCCGAGCTTGAGAGTGAGTTTTTCATCAGCCGGAAACATATATTTCTGAAACTCTCCGTCCACTTCCGCTTCGTATACGAAAGGAGTGGTGTCGAGTTGCTGCAGATTGGCTTCGTTGATTCTGTCAGCGACCGCGTTGTGAGTGGTGAGCCGTATGATGCCTTTGCAGTCGTCGGGCTTTATGGCGGCTCTTTGATTGAGCGCGGCGAGAGTCGCAGGCTCGAGTCTGTTGTCGCGTATCTGATTGAGTATCTTTATGAAGTTGTCATCCTGCTGTCGGAATACTTTTTCGAGTTCCACAGTGATGAATCCGGTCTCCTTGAGAGATCGGCTTTCGAAGAAGTAAGGCGAGTTGTAATGTGGCGAGAGGAGAGACCATTCCTGAGGTGTGACAACAGGCGCAAGCTGCCGGAGGTCGCCGATGAGAAGGAGCTGCACTCCTCCGAATGGCTTGTCGCGGTCTCTGTAACGTCTCATCACGGAGTCCACAGCGTCGAGCACATCAGGTCGGACCATAGAAATTTCATCGATTACAATAAGGTCGAGTGTGCGGATAAGTCGCCGTTTGTTGCGTGCGAAAGAAAACCTGTGCCCTTCGCGATTCTGAGTGGTCCCGGGGATGTATGGGGTAAATGGTAGTTGGAAAAACGAGTGGATTGTTACTCCTCCGGCATTAATGGCAGCGACACCGGTGGGTGCGAGCACCACCATGCGCTTGCTCGTCTTGTCGCGCAGTCGGCGCAGAAAAGTAGTCTTGCCGGTGCCGGCTTTGCCGGTCAGGAAGATGTTGACACCGGTATCCTCCGCCAATTTATATGCCAGTTCAAGAGGATCGAGCTGTTGAG
>CAYSJG010000053.1:0-10802 GCA_964431295.1 uncultured Sangeribacter sp.
AGCGGCAGCACACCATTCAGACGCTGGTCATTGTCCACCACGTAGACATTGTAAATATCATCGAGATCTTCCGCCTGACGCCGCATGGCGCTGATGCATTCCGGCATCGACATATTCTCGTTGACCTCAATAAGCTCCGTGCCCATAAGGCCGCCCGCGGTATCCTTGTCATACTTCAGCAGGTCCACAATGTCGCCGGCCTGCTCCACATCATCGATATGCTGGATGACCTCCTCGCGCTCATCCTTGTCGAGCTCCTGGATGAGGTCCACTGCGTCATCGGTATCGAGAAGGTCGATAAAGCCGCCGATCTGCTCGGAGTCCATGTTCTCGAGGATCTTCTTGCGGTCCTCCTCGTCGAGTTCCATGAGCACATCGGCCTTCTTCTCATTGTCATCGATGAGATCGAAGAGCCACTCGGCCTGACGCAGATTGAGATGCTGGAAGAGCTCCGCGATATCCGCCGGGTGATAGTCACGGATCTCCCTGAGCGCGGCATGACGGTCGCCCTCATCGATCAGACGCTCTATGCTCTCAATATTTTCCTGGCTGAATTCTTTCATCTGAAATCAGTTTTGCAGCGGCATGCAGGGCATCCCGCTAATAATGGAAAGAGGAGCCTCCCAGAAATTCCCTCAGCAGCGAAGTAGCGGGTATCTGGTCGGCAGGTATATAGTCGAAATAGGAGAGAAAGCGCAGCAGCCGATATGCCTCGGCATATTGCGGCACATTATGCGGCACCGCGCGGAGCAGCGGCTCGGCATAAGCCTTCATGGCTCCGAGCTCGAAGATGAGCGAGGAATTGAAGGTGGCGTCGGCATTCTCCTGGAAAGGAAATATCCAGCGCTCTTCGCCGCGACGCACTCCCGGCCAGCGACGTATGGTGTCCAGCGCGGAGGTGTTGCGGTATTTATGGTCGCGCACTATACGGCGCAACAGACGGTTGTCAGTAGTTGAAATCCAATTGTGGTCATCGATGGAGAGAGAGGTCAGCGCAGAGACATACATTTTGAAGACGCTCTTGCGGGGAAGACGGCCTGTGAGCTCCGGATTTAGGCCGTGGATACCTTCGATTATCAGCACATCGTTCTCCTCCAGTCTCAGCGGCCGGGGCTTCTCAACTCTCTTTCCGAGCGAGAAGGAATAGGTGGGAAGATTTATTTCGCGCCCGGCAAGGAGATTCTCCAGGTCACTGTTCAGCCGCTCGAGGTCAAGGGCGTAGAGACTCTCGAAATCATATTCTCCATGCTCATCGCGCGGCGAATTTTCACGATCCACAAAATAGTCATCCAGAGATATCATCTTGGGACGCTTGAGGAAGGTGAGCAGATGTATGCCCAGACGCTTGCAGGTAGTGGTCTTGCCGGAGGAGGAAGGGCCGGCTATTAGCACCACTCGCGCCTCTCCGGCATCATTGCGGCGCGCTATCTCCTCGGCTATGCGGCCGATATATTTCTCATGCAGAGCCTCGGCCACATTTATAAGCTCGCCGGTGTGTTTCGACTGCACGGCCATGTTCAGCTGGCCCACATTGCGCACTCCTATGATGCCGTTGAAGTTCAGATATTCGGTAAATGCCTTATACATCCTCTTCTGCACCACGGGCACAGCCGCCTCAGAAGGGTCGTCCAACGCCGGGGGGAGCAGCAGGAAGGCATCCTCATACAGACACAGATCAAACACTCTCACCTGACCGGTGGAGTATGCCAGCGGCCCGTAGTAGGAATCGGCGATTCCGTCAAGGGTATAATAGTCGGTATAGAGCTCGCTGCCGCTCTCAAGCAGCGTCACTTTGCTGCGCAACCCCTGATTGCGGAATATCTCTATCACGTCCTTAGTAAGAGCATCTTTGCGCTCAAAGGGGATGTCGCGCTCCACCAGAGCACGCATCCCGGCGCGCAGTGTGTCGATAAAATCCTCCGTAGGAGTCACCGGCTTGCCGGCGCCGTCGAAAAGGCGGCACAGATAGCCATGCGACAATGAATGCTCTATGCGCAGAGAGAGCGATGAGTCGACCTCCATAAGAGCGCGATAAAGAAGCATGCACAGCGACCTGACATAGACACGCCTCCCTGACGGATCAGTGACATCAATAAATTCCACCTTTTTAGGTCCGAAGAGTGGAAAGCTCAACGGCTCCGTCTTATTGTTTACATGAGCGCATATCGGGTCAAAGGGGATTGATTCACGCAGAGATGCCGCCAGCTCCGCAAGTGTGATACCTCCCTCCACATCGAGGTATCCGCCCGTATTGTCACAAAATATCTGAATCTTCCTCATGGCTGTCAGGGTGGCGCTGATAATGCGCTCCAACTTACAAAAGTAGCAAAAAAAGAGCGGCACTGCAATAGCACCGCTTCAGAAGTACTGATTTTTTCTTTTTCAGAGCATATCAGAGGAGACCTCCGACCCCCTCCGCACCGGGGTTGACATTGGCATAGGGCGCGTCATTGTTAAGGCCGCGGGTGGACTCCATATCCTCCACCTCACGCTCAAGCACATGCTTTATGGAAGCCACCGCCGCTGTATCCAGAGGTGCATAGCCGCGGAAACGGTCCGCATGTTCAGGATATACCTCCGTGACACGCGGAGTGGTGTAATAAGCGAATGTCTCCGAAGGATATTTAGCCTTCAGATCGGCGTTGAGCTCGCTCTCAAGATTAGCGAGACGCTTGCTTACAGAGTCGGCATCGCCGGAGAGAAGATATTTGTCGCTGCTCCCGAAAGATACGATGAGGAGCTTGTCTGATTTTTTACCTGCTGTTGCCATAGAGCTGAATTTTTTAGATTGCCTGTATTTCCTGTATATTTACCTCTTTTACCTATTCATATAACGGCTCTCGCCGCGATATGGTTTTATCAGACCCCTCTTTCGCCGGATCCGCTCCCCCGGCTGTGTGCCTTGCAGGATAGGCTCTATACCGGATTGAGCGACTCTATATCGCGGAGTATCGCGAGCCCCTCCCCTACGCTCTTCACATCGTCGATGACCACAGAATTCTTCCCCTTGAGATTATTGCGGAAATGAGTGCGCGTCATCTCTCGCTGAAGATATGCGAGGATTCGCCCGAGAGCCGGGCTGCTGTTGTAATAAGCTTTATTGTCGGCATCCACCAGATAGAGATACATCTTCCCACCCTTAAGCACGAGTCTCTCCACGCCGAGCCGACGCGCCGCCATACGCAGCGGGACGACCTTTATAAGTTCGACGGACACCTCAGGTATAGGACCGAAGCGATCGCGCAAATGCTCGGCAAAGAGCTCCACATCCTCATCCCGCTCCATATTGTCGAGACGCTGATAGAGCATGATGCGCTCGCTCTCCTGCGGCACATACTGCGGAGGCAGCCGCAGCTCCAGATCACTCTCCACGGCACAGTCGCTCACATACTCATCCTCCTTGCCGCCGCTGACCTCCTCGAATTTATCGCCGAATTCCTCTGTCTTCAGCTCTATGACGGCCTCCTTGAGTATCTTCTGATAAGTCTCATAGCCGAGGTCGGCTATAAATCCGCTCTGCTCCGCGCCGAGCAGATTGCCGGCACCGCGGATGTCGAGATCCTGCATGGCTATGTGTATACCGCTCCCGAGGTCCGAGAAGGATTCGATAGCCTGCAGCCGACGGCGCGCCACCGGAGTCAACGGCACACCCGGCGGCACAAGCAGATAGCAGAATGCCTTGCGCGAAGAGCGCCCCACACGCCCACGCAGCTGATGCAGCTCGCTGAGGCCGAAGTTGTGGGCATTGTTGACTATTATCGTATTGACATTGGGCATGTCCACGCCATTCTCCACAATAGTAGTGGAGAGGAGGACATCATAATCATGAGCGGCAAAATCAAGTATAGCCTGCTCGAGCTGCTCGGGGGGCATCTGACCATGGGCGACAACCACACGCACACCCGGGACAAGCCGCTTCAGGCGGGCCTCTATGTCGCGCAGACCCTCGATACGGTTGGAGATGAAGAATATCTGGCCATTGCGGCTGAGCTCAAAATTCACAGCCTCGCGCACAATATCATCATCAAAACCGCATACAGTCGTGCTGACCGGACGGCGATTGGCCGGAGGGGTATTGAGCGAAGAGAGATCGCGCGCCCCCATGAGAGAGAATTGCAAGGTGCGCGGTATCGGCGTCGCTGACATTGTGAGCGTGTCCACATTCACCTTCAGCTGTTTCAGCTTCTCCTTGACAGCCACTCCGAATTTCTGCTCCTCGTCCACCACCAGCAGACCGAGATCCTTGAATTTCACCCCTTTGCCGATAATCTTGTGTGTGCCTATAAGGATATCTATCTTGCCGGCCTCGAGATCCTCGAGTATCTTCTTGACATCCTTGGGCTTGCGCGTGCGCGACAGGAAATCCACCCTCACAGGGAAATCCTTCAGGCGCTCCGAGAAGGTGCGGTAATGCTGCATTGCCAGCACGGTTGTAGGCACAAGCACGGCGGTCTGCTTGCCGTCGGTGGCCGCTTTGAAGGCCGCCCGTATGGCCAGCTCCGTCTTGCCGAATCCCACATCACCGCATACTAGACGATCCATGGGCTGCTGCGACTCCATGTCGGCCTTGATGGCCTCGGTGGCACGCAATTGATCCGGTGTATCCTCATAGATGAAGGAGGCTTCCAGCTCGTGCTGCATATAAGAGTCCGGAGAATAGGCGAAGCCCTTCTCCTCGCGGCGAGCGGCATAGAGCCGGATAAGGTCGCGCGCGATATCCTTCATCTTGCTCTTCGTACGGTCCTTGATACGCTGCCAGGCGCCGGTCCCCAACTTCGAGATCTTCGGAGGCACACCCTCCTTGGCACGATATTTGGACAGCTTGTGGAGCGCATGGATGCTCACAAGGATGATGTCGTCATTCTGAAAGAGCAGCTTTATCATCTCCTGCGGACGACCGTTGACATCCGTCTTGATAAGACCGCCGAAGCGTCCGATGCCATGGTCGATATGCACTATGAAATCACCGGCCTCTATCTGTCCGAGCTCCTTGAGACTCAGCGCCAGCTTGCCGCTGCGTGTACGGTCGCTCTTAAGACTGTACTTATGGAATCTGTCGAATATCTGATGGTCGGTAAAGTAGCATATACGGTTCTCCCGATCCACAAAGCCCTCATGGACAGTGCTCTCCACAGGCGTAAAGAGGATCTTGTCGCCACGGTCGGCGAATATGCTGCGCAGACGCTCCGACTGATAAGGCGTGTCGGAGAGTATGAATATCTTATATCCCTCCTTCAGAAAATTAGTGAACGAGTCGGCTATGAGGTCAAAATTCTTATGATAGAGGCTCTGCGGCGTACAGCCGACATGAAGCACCGCGCTGTAATCCCCGCCGTCCGCCGGCGGCTCTTCACCCTCAGAGGAGCGGTCCATATCGCTGTAACCATACTCCACCCTCGGCATACTCTCCACGGCGCTCACAAAGGCATCTGCATCCACCACATTCTCCATGGCGCGGGCATCACCCTCCTCGGCGATTGAGGCGGACTCCGAGAATTGCTCGCCGCAGATGGACCGCACTCTTGACAACATGTAGCGATACGACTGACATATCAACACCGTGCCACTCCCGGCAAACTCCGGAAAGCTTACTCCTTCGGCGCATTCGGAAGCGCCCGCCGGGACAATCGCCACCTCCTCCAGACGTCGCTCGCTCAGCTGGGTCTCGATATCGAACTCACGCAGAGAGTCAAGCTCATCGTCAAAGAAATCAAGACGATAAGGCAGAGGATTGCTGTAACTGAACACATCAAGTATGGAGCCCCGGCGCGCAAACTGCCCCGGCTCATATACATAATCAGTCTCATGGAAGCCCTCGTCGCGCAGGCGCATGACAAGCTCCTTCATGACATACTTCCCTCCCGACTTCACGCGCAAGGTATGGTCCACAAGGCGTTCCGGCGCCGGCACTCTCTCCGCCAATGCCTCCGGACAGGTCACCAGCCATCTGAGCTCTGAGGAATTCGACCATGCATCGAGCGCGTCCGCACGCAATATCTGCTGCGCCGGTTCCACCTGGCCGAATTTGATGTCCCGACGATAGCCGCTGGGAAATATAGCCACGCTCTTCTCACCGGCGATATTGCGCAGGTCATTGTAAAGATAGGCCGCCGTCTCCGGATCATCAGCCACTATCACATAAGGTTTGCGACGCTTCCTGAGACCGGCGAAATACATGGCCGGCGCACTGCCGCAAAGACCGTCGAGACGCACACGTCTGCGGCCACGACCGGAGAGAGCCTCTTCAAACGCCTCCCTGCGGCCTGTCGTACAGAATATCCCGGCCGCATCCTTAAGGCTCAATGACGCGGCCGCTCCTGACTCTATCTTCTTTTTCGCTCCTTTCTCTGACATTATTTACCTTTGCTCGCAGGATTCTTCTTCTCTGCCTCGACAGGGCGGGAAAGTATCTTTTCATACAGACCGGGGGTATTCAGTATCTCGATCGCTTTGGCCACTATCGGGTCGTAGACAAGTGTCTGCTGCGTGCGTCCCGCCACCCCGTAATATCGGCCAGCTATCTCGCTCTCGGCATATCTGGCTATATCCTCGCGCTTGGCCATCATGTCCGAGCGAAGATCACGGTCAAATGTACGCTCCAAGGAGTCCAGGAGCGCCGTGACTTCCGGAGAGGAGAAACGCTCGTCCTTCACCGCATCACGCAGATTCTTCACCATCTCGTTGCAGATCTTGTCATACTTGAAGGAGGATGGGTCTATACCGGAGATCAAGTCTTCATAGTCCGCATCTGTGAGTCTGAACTCCCCCGCAGGCGCTATGCTGTCGTGATGTGCGGCATACTTTGTGGCATAGTCGAATATATGATTGCCGGTCACAAGTTCATAAAGCAGCGACGAGGTAGCCGGCCATTTGGCCACGGAATCGGGAGTCAGTCCACCCCCGTCGCGCACCTCTCTGCCTGCCCGCGTGCGATACACATTGGTAAGAGAGTCGGGAGTCCGCGCCACTGTACCGTCAGGATTGCGGTGTGAATAGTCCAACGCCTGAATCAGACGTCCGGAGGGGATATAATATTTGGCGGTAGTCACCTTGAGATAGGTATTGTAAGGGAGAGCGAATGTACTCTGCACCAATCCCTTCCCATACGATCGCTCACCTACCAGCACACCTCTGTCAAGATCCTGGATGGCACCGGCAGTGATCTCCGAGGCTGAGGCGCTCCCTTCATCTATCAGGACTGCCAGAGGCATGTCAGGAAAAATCGGCTGGCGACGCGTCTTGTAAGTCTTGTGGGATGACGCGTCTTTCCCTTTGGTAGTCAGCACTTCAGTCCCCTTGGGGAGGAAGTAGCCGAGTATCTCTATGGCGCTGTTGACCAGGCCGCCGCCGTTGCCGCGGAGGTCAAGTATGACACTTTTCACATCCGGATCGGCCTTGAAGCCCTCGAGCGCTTTACGCACATCCTCCGGAGATTTCTCCACAAACTGCGACAGACGCACATATCCGGTCCTGCCGTCGTTGATGATTCCGCTATATGTGACGGAGGGCTCTGTCACCTTCTCGCGCAATATGTCGAAGGTGAGGATAGAGTCCTTATCCTGCATCCAGGGACGCTCTACAGTGACCTTCACCATTGTGCCCGGCACCCCTTTGAGCATCTTGCTCACCTGCTCGCCGGGCTCCCCCTTGAGCTCTACAGAGTCCACGCGCAGTATCTTGTCACCGGGACGTAATCCGGCCTTTTGCGCCGGAGAGCCCTCTATAGGCTCGGAAATGTAGGTCCAGCCGCTGCGGGTGGTGATGAAGCTGCCTATGCCGCCATAAGAGCCGGTGGTCATCTTCTGCAGATTTTCCGAATCGTCACTGCTGAAATATTCGGTATAGGGATCCACGGTGTTGAGCATCCCGCCGATAGCACCCTTGAATGCCTCGTCCACACGGATCGAATCCACATAATACTGCTCGAGCTGGCGCGTGATGTCATTGAATATTGCCAGATTGCGGGCATACGCCATGTCATGGCTCTCTTTGGGCTTCACCTGATCTTCAGTCACACTGCCGGCCATGCCGGAAGCACAGAAGAATATGACGGAGAGTATGACGGCGGTGAATCCGGTAAAAATATAAGCGCGACGGCTTCTCATAATCTTTCTCAGTATTTTTATTACCCTCGATTTTTATTACCCTCGGGGGACCCTTATTTATGCGGATAGTCGACAGAATAATGCAGTCCGCGGCTCTCCTTGCGCTCCATGGCCTGACGCATTATCAGATAGGCCACATTGATGATTTTGCGCAGCTCGCAAATCTCGCGGCTCGGTTTGGACACCTTGAAGAGGCGCTCTGTCTCTTCGTAGAGGATGTCCAGACGATTCCAGGCACGCTTGAGGCGCAAGTCGGACCTTACTATACCAACATAATAACCCATTATCTGGTTTACCTCCTTGACCGACTGAGTGATCAGCACCATCTCTTCGGGATGGGCAGTCCCCTCGTCGTTCCATTCAGGCACATCATTGCGGAAATCATAATTCTTGATAGCCTCAAGAGAATGCTTCGCAGCCGCATCCGCATATACCACTGCCTCTATCAATGAATTGGAAGCCAGACGATTGCCACCGTGAAGACCGGTACGCGAACATTCTCCTATAGCATAGAGCCGCTGTATGGAGGACTCTCCGTTGAGATCCACGGCAATGCCGCCGCAAAGATAATGCGCCGCCGGAGCTACAGGGATCATATCCTTGGTAATGTCGATACCCAGAGAGAGACATTTCTCATAGATATTGGGGAAATGACGCTTGGTCTCCTCGGCATCCTTGTGAGTGACATCAAGATATACATGGTCGGTACCGTTGAGCTTCATCTCGGAATCTATGGCACGGGCCACGATGTCACGTGGTGCAAGCGAGAGACGCGGGTCATATTTCTGCATGAACTCCTTGCCGTCGGGATTACGAAGTACAGCTCCGTATCCGCGCATGGCCTCGGTGATCAGAAATGAGGGGCGGTCACCGGGATGATAGAGCGCGGTGGGATGAAACTGTATGAACTCCATATCCTTCACCGTGCCTTTGGCGCGATAAGTCATGGCAATACCGTCGCCGGTGGCTATCAAGGGATTGGTAGTAGTGGTATATACCGCTCCGACACCACCGGTGGCCATAACGGTCACTTTGGAAAGGAAGGTATCCACCGCACCGGTGGACTCATTGAGCACGTATGCACCATAGCAGGTGATGTCCGGAGTGCGTCGGGACACTATCTTGCCCAGATGATGCTGCGTGATTATCTCTACTGCAAAATGATGCTCATAGACATCTATATCCGGATGGTTTCTCACCTGCTCCATCAGCGATCGCTGTATCTCCGCACCGGTATTGTCGGCATGATGCAGTATTCGGAATTCCGAGTGGCCCCCTTCACGATGCAGGTCAAATTCTCCATCCTCCTTACGGTCAAAGTCCACTCCCCAACCGAGAAGACTCCGGATACCCTCGGGAGCCCCTTCCACTACCTTGCGCACAGCCACCGGATCGCTCAGCCAGTCGCCGGCCACCATGGTGTCGTGGATATGCTTCTCAAAATCGTCTACCTTTGTATTGGTAACACTCGCCACACCACCCTGCGCCAGATTGGTATTGGCTTCCTCAAGGCTTGTCTTGCAGACCAGAGCCACACGATGACTTCCTGCTACTTTCAGAGCCAGGCTCATGCCGGCGATACCGCCGCCAATCACCAGATAATCATATTTGCGTATCATCGAATATTATTGCTAAAATACGATACGGGAGAGATGTCACCGTCGACATCGCTCCCGTATGCAAAATTAATAAAAATCTTCTAATTAAAAGCGAGCTCTAACGCATGACTTTGCAGGCTCTGCCGTCAGCATTGACGATAATATATACCTGACCGGGCTGCATCTCGGCCACACGTATACCCTGAAGGCTGAAAATCTCAGCATCCTCCACGGCCGGCACACTCTCGATCTCTTCCACACCGGACAGGATATAATCCGGAAGAGCAGCTGCGGGAGTGGTGTCGCGCACAGGCTCGGCATATGAGCCGGAATAGTCGCCAAACTGCCCCTTAAGCCATTCCGTCTTCTTGTCAAGATGATACAGCACTGCCGACACCTTCTGATCCATATCACGATTGTCACACACTCCCACGCCGCCGTCAGGCACAGGAGCATTCTCCCAGCGCGCATAATCAGCTGTGGCAGCGGCGTTGATACGGGAGGCATAGTCGCGGATATCGGCCTCTATGCCATCGTAGCAATTGGCCATAAACCATTTCCATGTCTCCGCAACTTTGGCATTGAAGCGGGCATTCTGACGGATCGAAGGTATCCATGTATTGCCGAAAGGACTATGATCGTAGAAGAATCCGTCGGTCGGGCCATTGAAGGCGTTGCCGCAGTCCCAGATAGGCGAGAAATGCCATTTCTGACCTTCGCCACGGTCGCGGAACATATACGTCGACCCATGGAAAGCCTCTACATCCGAAGTAATCTCGCGGGCAAGATAGTAGCGGGCGAGGTCGTCCATGTCGATATAGCTCCAGAGGTCGTCGCTATTGGCTCCCACGGCATCATTCATGGCGGTAAATTGATCTTCTATATATTTATACTGCAGTTCTGAGTATACCTCCGGAGTATCGAATGTGATGCGGAGCATATCTCTGAAATAATCCCCCAGGCCTTTCTCCTCCATACGGATCTGATTCTCTTCATCGTAGTTGTCAAGCTCCACCAGATAACCGCCCGAGACAAGCGCCGGGTCAGAGACATTGTCGTCAAGCTCTGTGATGGGCACACGTCCGTCGCCGATGCGGAT
>CAYSJG010000054.1:0-10537 GCA_964431295.1 uncultured Sangeribacter sp.
TTCACCGAAATTGCCGGTGTGCTGGAGCACGATGTCCAGAATCAGTTTCATGTCGCGCTTGTGGACTTCGTCGATGAGCTTCTGGAACGCCACGTCGGCGCCTTTGTCATCAGCGTCTTTCGACACGTAGCGATGGTCGATCTTCGAGAAGTTCATGGCATGATAGCCGTGATAGTCGAGGCCGGAGCCGTTTTCCACTATCGGAGTGATCCATACGGCGGTAAAGCCAAGAGCCTTGATGTAGTCAAGTTTGTCGATAAGGCCCTGGAAGTCTCCGCGCCATTCGGGGTCATTGATGTTTTTCACACCATCCCAGCAATAGACATTGTTGTCATGATCACCGTCATAGAAACGGGTCGTCATTGCGAAATAGATGGTTTCATCGCGGAAGTCGGTACGGTCTCCTATGAAAGTGGAGGCCATGCCGGTGAGTGTGGAGGCGGCGGTTAGGCCGGCGCACACCAGTCGGTGAAATCTTTTCATGATTAGAATTTATTAGTTTAACGATATTTTTTGCAAAGATATAATAAATTTTTTAAAACAGAATACATAGGGTGCATCTGAATTGAGATGCACCCTACGAAATTTTAATAAACGCGCTCTACGGGAGGTGGCCTAAGTAATCAGGTCCGGGCGTAGTCTGATCTATTTTTTGAGTGTCTGGTGGAGGTTGGACATGGCTATGGCGGCCACCGCAGCCTCCGAGCCTTTGTTGCCCAATACGCCTCCGGCCCGATCCTCGGCCTGACTCAATTCGTTGACAGTGAGCACTCCGAAGATGATAGGGGTTTTCCCCTGCGCGTTGATGGCGGCGATGCCGTTGGCGGTATGCATGCAGACGTAGTCGAAATGCGGGGTGTCGCCGCGTATCACACATCCGATGACTATCACGGCGTCATAGCGGCCGGTGCGGGCGCATGCCGCGGCGGCGTTGACAAGTTCGACGGTGCCGGGGACATCGAGACAGGTGATATTCTCCTCCGCAACTCCGGCTGAGAGGAGAGTCTCTACGGCTCCCTTGCGGAGCGCGTGTGTGATATCGGGATTCCATTCAGCTGTGAGCACCGCGCAGTGGAAGTCGGCGCCGCGCACCACTGTCGGTATGGGGAGCTCTGCGCCGTTGGTGTTGAGTATTGTAGACATAAGTAAGTGAATTTGACCGATAGTGAGTGGCAATTATTTGTTATCGGTGTTCTTCTCCTTTTTCTTCTTCTCTTTGACGGGGCGCACGATATTGTGGAGGAAAGTCTTCCATCGCGACTCCTGCACGTTCTCGCCGTTTATGATTTCCAGCAGAGCGAGTATCTCATCCTCCAGCTCGAGAGTCTCCAGAGAGATGGCGTGTGGCAGTACAGCCTGCAGGAGGCGTTTGGCTCTGGGGTGCATGCTGTTGACACGCATCATGGTCTCGGCCATCTGTATGGTCATCTTGACCTCTTTGCGAGTCACTTTGCCGGTGCGCTTTTTTGAGAATTTAATAGCTTCTGCGAAAAATTTGAGAGCTGCGCGATAGTCGCCGGATGCGGCGAGGAGCTCGGCCACTTTGGCGAGTGAGTCCACGAGCCTGTCCGTGGCGGCCACCATGCCAGCGGTCACCTTCTCGTAGAGCGCGTCGGAGGCGAGGCGCTGCTTTGCGAGCAGGTCCATGGTCTTCTTGCGGGAGCGCAGGATGCGTGTAGAGAGCTCCATGGCCAATATATGGTAAGGTCCGAAACGCTCCGGATCATCCTTGAGTAGATGCTCGAGGATTTTGAAGAGCGTGTCAAGCTCCTTCTCGCTCTGCTTGTAGTCCTTGAGCAGAAAGTGTACCTCCGCGAGGTCAAAAAGCAAAGCGGCGAAGAGCGCCCTGAACTCCACATTATCAAAGTCGGAGAATGCCCTGAGCTCGCGCAGAGAGGTTACAATACGTTCGAGAGCATCGATATATCGTCCCTCTTCAATTAGGCGATGAGAAGTGGCGCGCGCTGCATCGGCGGAGCGTATAACTTCTGTATCGGGATTTTTGTTGCTGAATTTGTCCAGATTGATGGGAAGGTCAATAAAGCTCATATATTAATGTCTGTTTTTGGGTCCTATGTGAATAAAACGTTTTACCTGCCCGATTTTATGATGGGAGGATTAAAAATTCCGGTCTTGATTCGTATTCGGCGAAGCTGCGGCGCCATATTTCCGGGACTTCGGCAGCCTGTTGTGTCTCCTGGTCGAAGAATACCATTATGGTCTGGCAATGGGCTTTGGCCTCACCTGTGTCGGCGTTGACCATCAGCTGGTCGAGAGTGAAGGATTTGTGGCCTATGGCCACGCAGCGGGTCAGTATCTCGATATTCTCTCCGAAGCGCACCTGGCGTATGTAGGAGCAGTTGACGTTGGCTATGACGGTCTCCACCTTCTGCCAGTCGATCTTGCCGGAGCGTACGGCGCCGAAATATCGTGCTTTCCCCAGGTCAAACAGCGAGAAGTATACGGTATTGTTGAGATGTCCGAGGATATCGATGTCGTTGAAGCGCAGCTGTACCGGCAGATGGTGACGGTAATGCGTCAGGTCGGCCGGCTGCTGTGTGGATGCGTTATGTGTATTGCTGTCAGTCATATTGTCATTGCCTTATTGCCGGATTATCCGGTAAATCTTACTGATTTCACCACCTCTTTGCCGATGATGCGGTTGAATTCGGAGATGATGAGGGAGCGGCTCATGGTGAGCTCCTGCCGCAAGGCGGCTTCGGGGACACGGATAGTCATCATCCCTTTGCTTATGAATGGACGTCCGCACTGTTCGGCAATCTCCTTCCCCACGATGGCGGGCCAGTAATCGGCGGCACGCAGCTCGTCGAGATGTGAGGTCATCTGCCAGTCGTCGATAGCGCCGCGGAGCACATCTCCGATACTTTGGGCCTCAATCCTTTTCATAGGCTATCTCCTTTTGCGTGAAGAGACCGTGGTCCACCTCGAAGAGTGTGGCCTCCCCGTGGATGTGGCTGAGGATATGATCAAGGTGGGTGCGGTTGGTGTCAGTGATGAATATCTGTGAGAAATTCTTCTCGCGGCTTACAATCTGCATGATGCGCTCCACACGTCCGGCGTCGAGCTTGTCGAATATGTCGTCGAGCAGGAGTATGGGAGTGATCCCCCCTTTGCGTCGCAGATATTCGAAGATTGCGAATTTCAGCGCTATGGCGAAAGTCTTGACCTGTCCCTGACTGCCGAGACGCCTCATGGAGTAGTCGCCGAGCTGCATGGTGAGGTCATCTCGGTGTATCCCCTGCGAGGTGTATCCGAGCACAATATCTTTCTGTCGCGTGGCCGCGAGCACATCGGAGAGCGCGGCGTCATTGAGCACACTGCGGTAACTAAGCGAAGCTCTTTCACCGTTGCCGGCTATCTGCTCGTAATGCTCGGCGAGCATAGGAGCAATCTCCTCACACCAGAGCGAGCGCGAGCGGTGGAGGGATGAGGCGGCCTCCTCCATGTTGGCCTCCACGCTCTCGAAGAGGAGCTCGTCGCGCAGACCGGCGCGCAGCATCTTGTTGCGGCTCTCGAGAGCCTTGTTGTAGCGTATCAGAGTGGCGAGATACGATTTGTCGGCCTGTGAGATCACCATGTCCATGAGCCGTCGTCGTCCCTCGGCCGGCCCGCTGACTATGAGTGTGTCGGACGGAGTGGCGGCCACCAGGGGAAAACGGCCTATATGTGAGGATATGCGGTCATATTCCTTGCCGTTGAGCTTCATGGACTTCCCTTTGCCGCGCACTATTCCGGCAGTGACCTTGTCGGCGGGCAACGGTTCGGCGCTGACCGCAATATCGTCGTCGGCGTTGTGTCGGGCCGCTTCTGACCTCTCCTTGTCGGCGTCCGGAGACTCTTCTTCATCGTTGCGGAAATCGCCGCGTAGCGACAGCATCTGCTCGCCGTGGCGTATCAGCTCGGACTCGGGCATCGACGACATCCCGCGTCCGAGGCAGAGCAGGTGGATAGCCTCGAGCAGATTGCTCTTCCCCATGCCGTTGAGTCCGAGAAAGCAATTGAGTCCCCCGCAGAGTTCCAGACGGGCCTCCGCGATATTCTTGAAGTTCAGTATTTCAATTTTCTCCAGCCGCATATCGGATACGGGTCATACTTGCAGGATACGGGTTATTCTTTCTCGCCGTATGCCAGATCGCCGGCGTCGCCGAGGCCCGGCACTATGTATGAATGGGCGTTGACTTCATCATCGATGGCACCTATCCAGAGCGTGGTACGGTCAGCGGGGAAGTGATTGCAGATATACTCCACACTCTGCCTGGAGGCGATCACCGATGCCACATGGATTTTCGCCGGGTTTCCTTTGGAGAGAAGAGCTTTGTAGGCCAGCTCCATGGATGAGCCGGTGGCAAGCATGGGGTCCACGATGATGAGCGTCTTCCCTTCGATGGATGGCGAGGCGAGGTATTCTACGAGCACGTCAAACGAATCACCCTTCTCCTTATAACGGCGGTATGCGCTCACGAAGGCATTTTCCGCATGGTCGAAATAATTAAGAAATCCGTGGTGGAAAGGAAGTCCGGCACGCAGTATGGTGGCCAGCACCACCCGGTCGTCCACTTCATGGCATCTGCACATCCCCAGGGGAGTCTCTATGTCGCGTTCGCGATAGTCAAGGCGCTTCGATATTTCATAGGCCATTATCTCGCCGATGCGGTCCAGATTAGTGCGGAAGCGCATCGGATCTTTCTGAATGGTTACCTCTCGGAGCTCCATCATGTAGCGGCTCACCAGCGAGGGTGTCTCGTCGAAATTTATAACCTCTATGCTGTTCATGGCAATTTTTTTGCAAGATAGTGATTTTTTAAATAATAGGCAAGAGTCGGGAGTTTTTCAGGGCTCCGGCATTGATATTTTTGCGGGATGCGCTCAAAGTAAGAGGGGCAAGGTGGCGGAGTCAAGGTGACGGGGTCTTATCTCCGGGTCTCCTCCAGGACCTGTCGTGCCCGGTGGATGTCGAGGTGTATCTGCTCGCTGAGCTCCTGCAGCCCCTTGAATTTTTTCTCCTCCCGAAGTCGCTTTATAAAGTCAAGTCGGAGTGTGCGTCCGTAGAGGTCGCCGTGCCAGTCGAGCAGATGAGTCTCTATGCGGTGTGCCATCCCGTATCGGTCGGAGAGCGAAGGGCGTGTGCCGATGTCGGTCACAGCCGGGATGGTCTCTCCGTCGGGAAGTGTGGCCATGACGGCGTACACTCCGTCGGCGGGAAGGGCGAGAGCCGGATCAGTCTGCAGATTGGCGGTAGGGACGCCGATGGTGCGTCCTATCTGATTCCCCTGCGTCACAGTGCCGCTTATGCTGTATGGCCGGCCGAGGATGTCGGCGGCGAGGTCCATGTCGCCTTGCGTGACAGCCGATCGTGCCCGCGATGATGAGCATCCTTCGAGTTGAGGGGCGAGGATGATGTCGAGCTCCAGGCGCTCAGCGATGGCTGCATAGTCAGCAAATGAGAGACTGCGTCCGTCGCTGCCGAAAGTGTTGTCGTAGCCGAGCACTATGGCGCGTACGCCCATATTGTCGCGCATCAGCTTCATCCATTGCGAGGCGGTGATGGCAGCGAGGCTGCGGCTGAAGTCCAGCATCAGCACCTCTCCGGCATATCTTCTGAGGAGCGCAGCCTTCTCATCAGGGGGCTGGAGCGCCTTGGGAGCGCGATCCGGCGCGAGTACGCTCAGAGGATGATTGGTGAAGGTTATGACCAGCGGCGTCAGCGAGCGCTTGCACGCCTCTGCGGCGAGTGTCTCCAGAAGCGCGAGGTGTCCGCGGTGGCAGCCGTCAAAGTTGCCTACGGTAGCTATACGCCTCTCTCCGCCGGTTATGGCGCCGGCCGGGATTTCTGTCAGTTTCTCAGCAGACATGATGTGATATAGAGCATATCCGAATCGGATGATGTGCCTACTTTGACGGCGAGCATGCCGGCGCGGCGGGCGGCCTCGCAGTTGGCGGCCGAGTCATCGAGCATCACTGTCTCCTTGCCTTCAAGGCCGTATCGTGTTAGCATGCGGCTGAATATCTCCACGTCAGGCTTGCAGGTGAGTTCCTCAAAACTTGCCACCACACCGTCGAAGTAGTCATGTATGGTGAACCCTTCCTGTCGGAAAGCATCAGCAATCCAGCTGTGAAACATGACAGGATTGGTGTTGGAAAGCACGAAGAGACGGTATCCGGCGTTGCGGAGCTCCCTGAGCCTCTGCAGTCTTTCCGGCGGGAGCGCCACGAGGAAGGCGTTGAAAGCGTCGGTGATGTCCGTGTCGGAGGCTCCGGGGCATAGACCGCGTATCAGGTCGAAAAATGCTCCGACGGTGGTGTGTCCGGTCTCCAGCCCGAGAAAGGGCTCCTCCTGTCGGTAGAGTCCGAGCATCCGGTCGGCCTCCTGCAGGCCAAGGGCCCGGAGACGCGCCACGGCCTGCTCTCTCTTCAGGTCGATAATCACTCCTCCGAGGTCGAAGACGATATTTTTGACCCCTCTGATATTCTCGTAGGGATTCTCAAGCCTGATCTCGGGAGTAATCTCTTTCGGGGCGGTAAATTCCCCGGTAGGGAGTTGGATGTGCATATCTGATATTTTGGATCAAAATATATTGGCGGAAGGCGGATGGACAGCATGGCGTCACAGCAAGATTTCAGAGCTGAGCCGGAGTGGAAGCCCGGATGTGAGCAGGCGGTCATTTGTGCTCAAAAGGCATCTTCTCTCGAAGATGCCTTCTCATCAAAAAAGTTGTTATGTCGCCTTTCTGTTGCCTTTCACAACATATTGTCAAAGTGGGCGAAGATGGATTCGAACCACCGAAGGTATAAACCAGCAGATTTACAGTCTGCCCCATTTGGCCACTCTGGTATTCGCCCAAACATCATCCCTTCGCGGAATGACGTTGCAAATTTAAACAAAAAAATCGATTCCAGCAAATTTCCTGAATTATATTTCCTGAATTTTATTTTTCGTTTATTTATTGTATGCACGATGCCTGTGCGGTGCCTGTACGATGCCTGCGCGGTTGATGCGTGCAGTGATTCTCAATTGCCGGGGGATGAGGTCAGTGGCCGCATCCGCCGTGCTCGCCGCATCCGCCGTGCTCGCCGCATCCGTCGCCGCAGGAACCGTGTTCGCCGCAGGAGCCGCCGCCGCAGCATCCTCCACATCCTTTGGAGGGCTTCAGCTCCTCGGGTGTGGCCGGTCTGACGGTCTTGATGCTTCCCTCGAAGCGCACCTTCATCCCGGCAAAGGGATGGTTGAAGTCCATGGTGACTCCCTTGTCGTCGATGGCGAGCACCTTGCCGGTGATGCGGTATCCTTCGGCGGTCATCATAGGCAGGTCTGCACCTACGGTCACCTCTTCCGCCATCTCTCCGTCACGCTCGAAAATCTCCTTCTCGAGAGTGACGATGTTGTCGGGATAACGCTCCCCGAAAGCAGCTTCCGGCGAGAGAGTGACATCAAATTTATCCCCTGCCTTAAGGCCCTTGATGGCCTCGACGAGTCCGGGTACAATCTCCTGGCTCACTCCGAAAATCATCTCGTCGGGAGCATCATCTTTGGCCTCAAAGAGTAGAGCGCCGGTGTCGGCGTCAGTAAGACGGTATGTATATTCCACATACTGTCCGGATTGGATAGTGTGAGTATCAGTCATAAAAATTCAAATCAATTCAAAATTCCAAATTATCAAATGGAGAGTCTGCGGAGAGTGGCGAGCAGTTCGCGGTTGATGGGCTTGTCGTTTTTGATAGCCTTGGTGAAAGGCACATAGACAATCTCATCGTTCTTGATACCGATCATGACGCTGCGCTGGTCATCCTGAAGAGCGTCGATAGCGGCGGCTCCCATGCGCGATGCGAGTATGCGGTCCACGGCCGTAGGGCTGCCGCCACGCTGCAGATGTCCCAGTATCGATACCCTTACATCATAGCCGGGGTATTCCTCCTTCACACGTTCGGCGAGTCCCATGGCTCCTCCGGTGATGGGTGATTCGGCCACGAGTACGATGGAGGAGTTTTTGGATTTGCGGAAGCCGTTTTTGATCAGTTCGGCGAGTTGGTCCACTTGAGTGGAAATCTCCGGTATGATGGCGGCCTCAGCTCCGGAAGCGATAGCGCCGTTGAGCGCGAGAAATCCCGCGTCTCTGCCCATGACCTCGATGAAGAAGAGCCGCTCGTGAGAAGTGGCGGTATCCCTGATTTTGTCGACACACTCCATGATGGTGTTGAGAGCCGTGTCATATCCTATTGTGGAGTCGGTGCCGTAGAGGTCGTTGTCGATAGTGCCCGGGAGTCCGATGATGGGGAAGGAGTATTCGTTGGCAAAGATGCGGGCTCCGGTGAGCGAGCCGTCGCCTCCGATTACCACAAGTGCATCTATTTCATGTCGTCTGAGCACATCATAGGCGCACTGTCTTCCCTCCGGAGTCTGAAATTCTTTACAGCGTGCGGTCTTGAGTATGGTGCCGCCTCTCTGTATGATGTTGGATACATTCTGTGTGGAGAATTCCTGGATTTCATCAGTGATGAGACCTTTGTAGCCGCGATATATGCCGTAGACGCGGTATCCGGCGAAGATAGCCGCACGGGTGACCGCACGGATGGCGGCGTTCATGCCCGGTGCGTCGCCGCCCGAAGTCAGGATGCCTATTGACTTGATAGTTTGCATAGTGGGGTATTTTTATGGGGTGTAGTCCCTTGATAAACAATTTTCTTATTCTGCCGGCAGATCATCGGCTTCCGAATATTCGGTGTCGTTGCCGGCATCGTTGTCGTTGTCATTGCCGGCGTCTGTCCCGCTCTCTTCCGTCTCCTCGGGGTGTTTCAGCTCATATTGCTGTGTGAGACGCTCTACATTGAAATAGAATCCCTTGGCGGCTTTGTCGCGCAGACGTTTGGCCGCATTGTCGTCGGGAGTGACGGTGAGATAGTCGTATCCGGGCTCTATGAAGTCCACATCGGTGACATTGTATCCGAGGAGCTGGACCATATCGTATTCATGCATGGGATAGATGACATAGAAGGCGTTTTCCATATCCTCTCCCGTGCCGGTGCTCTTGATGGCTCCGAGAAGATGTTCGAGTCTGTATTCCCATATCTTGGCGCTCATGTCCTTGCGTCGCTCCTTGAGGACGTGGACGAGAAATGACATCTGCCGGAGGTCAAAAGGGTTGTCGCGCAGTGTGAGCTCGGCGTATTTTCTTATAGTGTCGATTTCAGCCCGTGAGTGGGAAGTCTTGGTGCGCAGTGAATCGGTGACTCCGCTGTATGGCGACAGGCGGTACGGGTCGTAATCCTCCTGAAACATATATCCGAGGTAAAGATTGCGGTATTCCTCCTGAGTCATGGTGGTGTCGTTGCGGTTGTATTTGTCCATGAGCTTCGGGAAGTAAAACTCGCTTTCCGGATTGAGAGTGACGCTGCGTATGAGTTCGAGGTCTGGCTTCTCGACGGTGATTTTGCGGCGTTTGCGTGCTTCCTCCTGTTGGGGAGTGAGTTTGCGCGGAGCCTTGTCGGGATCGAGCGAGCCGGGTGTGGTCTCGGAGGAGAATGTCGGTGCCACTCCGGCTCCGCTGCCGGAGGCGGAGGAGCGTCTTCTGCTTGATGAGCGGTACCGTGACTTGCCTGATTTGCGTCTTGACTTTTTATACCTGCTTCTTCTTGCACTTTTTCGTGCAGGCTCGGGAGCGGGGTCGGGTGATGCCACGGCTGCGGGAGCGGGCATGGATGCAGCCCGGATATCCGTGTCAGATCCGATGTCCGCCGGCAGAGCGCATGCTGCGGTGAGGATACAGCAGATTATAAGCCGGGAGAGTCGTCGTGTCGGTATGGGATGTGGTGTTGTCATTATTACAAAGTGTGTCTGGCGGCGGTGATGACGAGGATGATGCCGAGCTGGGCCACTGTGACGAGCGTCGGAAACCCCTTGGCCAGAAGGTATCTGAAGAAATTTCCGCTCAGTGGAGTGAGCGCCTTTCCGCGTGGTGTGCGCGAGAAGAGCAGCAGTCCGAGAAATATGCCGATGATTGTGCCGATGATCATGAGCGCGTAGGCGATGGTGAGGTTTTGCAGCATGGAGATGAATGCGACGCCGACGATCATGCCGGCGGCTCCTCCGGTCTCCATATATGCGACCCCTCTTGACTGCACCCTTATGGCCGGATCCTGCATGATGATGATAAACATGACTATCAGCGTGATGAGAAGCCAGGAGATAAGGAGGGAGTTGGGGAGCGGAAAGAGCGGCATGCCGATATTGATGCCTGAAGAGTATGTGGTGAAGCTCATCAGGAGCATGGCGCAGTAGGAAAGTGCCGGTCCCAATATGACGCGCTTGGGGAGAGCCAGAAAAGCGGCGGTCCACAGCAGGCAACTCAATATAATCAGGAAGATGGTCATGATTTCAAATTATTACGCAAGAGTCAGAGAGCGCTCTAAAAGAGGCTATATCATTATAACGCATTTCGGGGGCGGAATATTGGGACACGCTCTAAGTTTAGACCCCATCCCACAAAAAATGTTAACGCAGGGGTCGCAGATTTCGGTCATA
>CAYSJG010000055.1:0-3619 GCA_964431295.1 uncultured Sangeribacter sp.
ATTCGCAGCGCAGTGAGGCGAATGTGTCGCCGGTGATGCAGCTGCTGTGTACCCTGACGAGCACGGGCTCTCCGTCGGCGACATCTCCCTTGATGAGTGCGACATGTTCGAGGCCGTTGTCTTTCTGTCTGAAGGGGATGAGGTGGAAGTGTCCGTATTGTGTGGGGAGCTCTACCTCTTCACCCTTTTCCAATACGCCGTCGTGGAGAAGTCTGTATCTGATGAGGTCGCGTATGGAGACGAGCTTGAGTCCCCACTCGTCGGCGCGTCGGCGCAGCTCAGGGAGTCGAGCCATGGTGCCGTCGTCGCTCATGATCTCCATGAGGACGCCAGTGGGATGGAGTCCGGCGAGGCGTGTGAGGTCTACTGCGGCCTCAGTGTGTCCGGCGCGCTGGAGCACACCGCGGTTTTGAGCATACAGCGGGTTGATATGTCCCGGGCGGCCGAAATCCTCAGCCTTGGCGTTGGGGTCGGCGAGATGGCGGATAGTGTTGGCGCGGTCATCTATGGATACGCCGGTGGAGCATCCTTCGAGTTTGTCGACAGTCACAGTGAAAGGAGTGCCGAGCACTGAGGTATTGTCCTGCACCTGATGGGGGAGTCCGAGCCGTTCGCAGTCGGCGATAGTCATGGGTACGCAGAGGACGCCTCTGGCGTTTTTCAGCATGAAATTGACCATCTCAGGCGTAATCTTCTCTGCGGCAGCGATGAGGTCGCCCTCGTTTTCACGGTCCTCGTCGTCGACCACAATCACGAATTTGCCCGCGCGTATGTCATCGAGCGCGTCTTCGATTCTGTCAAGTTTTATCTTCTCTTCCATTTGGTGTGGATCTGTTTTCCTCCATCGGTGTCGGTATGTGACATTCCGTCGGAGATATGGTATTTAGGTTTATTCTATTTCAAAGATTGAGAAATTCACGCTTCCGTAAGCTCTGTGCTGGATAAATCCGGGTTTGCGGGCATAGGAGCGTGTCTTGCCGTGCTCGAGGATTACGAGTGTCCCTTTGGCCATAAGCCCGCTGCCGAGTATCAGGTCGGCGACTTCGTCAAATCGCGGATGGTCATACGGCGGGTCGGCGAATACTATGTCGGCGGGAGTACGTGCGTGTTCCAGAAATTTGAATACGTCGCCGCGCACCACCCGGAGCTGTTCATCGTCGAGCAGAGTGCGGACATACTCTATAAATCTTGTCTGGACAGGAGCCTGTTCGACAGCCGTCACTTCAGCGGCTCCCCGCGAGAGAAATTCAAAGGATACAGCCCCTGTGCCGGCGAAGAGGTCTACAACGCGGCAGCCCTCAATGTCGCGGAGATTCTCTATGACGTTGAAGATATTTTCGCGCGCGAAGTCGGTGGTGGGACGTGCAGTGATGTTGCGCGGCACATCAAAGCGGCGTCGGCCATATTTGCCTCTAATTATTCTCATTAAAATATCTTATTATGCGCAGATAGAGTGAGGGCAGTGCTTTCACTCTTCCATTTGCGTTGCAAAGATAGTGAAACATTAAGAACTTACCAATTTTTTTACCGAGTGCAAACCTTTCGGGAGGGAGGTATGTTTTAAGTATAGAAAATCGTTTCATGATGTTAGGTTAGTTAAAGTATTATGGAAAACACTTGATTGCGGCTGCGTGGGAACGTAGCCACAATCATTCTTTAAAGCATAACCGCAATTTCGTGCAAAATACGTAAGAAATACAAAGTATAACCTTAAATCTCTACAAAACATGCACAAAAATCAAAGTATAACCTAAAATCATTGTAAAACGTGCACGAAAATTAAAGTATAACATTAATTCTGCGCAATTCATGCTTGTTTTATGTGGTATAGTTTGTTATATTTGTAAAAAAATTGCAATGATGGATTTGATATCACGTCCCAGCTATACAGAGAAGATAGCCGAATTTATTAATCGAGGTATGATTATAATCCTCGTTGGACAGCGCCGTGTGGGTAAAAGCAAGATTCTTGAATTGTTTCGCGATGAGCTGGTTTTGAAACACTCTGACGCCAATGTCGTGTATATAAACAAGGAATATCAGGAATTTCGCGATATTTCGACTGGCGAGCAATTATATGATTATGTTTCGGCGAGGCTGCCTGAAGGGGGTGATAATTATCTTTTGATTGATGAAGTACAGGATGTAGACCATTATGAGGTGGCACTACGTAGTTTACATGCTGAGGATCGCTGTCAGATAATTGTCACAGGTAGCAATGCCTATGTTTTTTCCGGCGAATTGGCCACACGTCTCGCCGGAAGATACATAGAGATTAAGGTATATAATCTGTCTTATACAGAATTTCTAAGGTTTCACAATATAGAAGACAGCGATGCATCTCTTCTGAATTATCTTAGGATTGGAGGTATGCCGGGACTGCGGGCTTTTAATCCGGAAGATCGGTGGCAGATAGATGCCTATCTGGAAGGTCTATACAACACGATTATTGTGAAGGATATCGTCACCAAAGGAGCGGTGCGCAATGTTGCGCAACTTGAAAATGTAATACGCTTTGTCGCCGACAATGCAGGCAAGCCGATTTCTATTGCCGGCATTGTCAGATACATGATTTCCAATGGTGATAAGACCAGCGCGGAGACAATCTCCAACTATCTTAAGTATCTCCATGACGCGTTTCTGGCAATTCCCGTAGAGCGATTTGATTTACGAGGCAAGATGCTTCTTGAGCCAAACAACAAGCACTACTTTTCTGATCACGGCATACGTAATTACATTTGCGGCTCGGATTTCCTCGGGAGTATAGAGAAGGTGATGGAGAATGTGGTTTGGAATCATCTCCGTCGACAGGGTTTCAAAGTTACGGTAGGTATACTTCGTGCCGGCGAGATAGATTTCGTAGCCTCCAAAGGGGGACAGAGGCTTTACGTTCAGGTGGCGTATTTACTTGCGTCTGAAGAGACTGTCAAGAGAGAGTTTGGCAATCTTGCCGCCATAAAGGATAATTTTCCCAAGTATGTAGTATCAATGGATCCTGTCAGCGGAGAGTTCAGTAAGTATCCGGGCATAATGCATGTCAGACTTCGAGAATTTCTGAAGTTGACGCTTTGATGTAAGATGTGTCAATGGCAATATCTGTCTATTGCGATATCTAACTAATTATCTATCAGACTATCTGTCTATATATCAGTATATCTATCAGTCTGTCTGTCCGTCAATTGTATTATCTCAATATGGAGCGTTTCGACTTGCACAGATTTGTCAATGGAGCGGAGTCGCCCAATCCAATCAAGAAATGCATTACGCTTGAGCATTCGTAGATTTCTTTCGGAGTTGTAGATGTCGTCTGATTTTTGGGGATTTAAATTGTGGGGGAGAGGGAGAGGGGTTCAATATTTGGCGGATATTTTCGTTAATATGTAGATATGAAGAAAATATATGTATCCTTCGGGCTGGCTCTTGCCGCTCTTTCCTATACTCCTGATGTGTCTGCCGTGCCGGCTTACCGGGGCGCCATCAGCCATATGCAGCCTGACGGCAGCACTGTAGAAATATTCCGCAGCGGTGATGAGAATTATCATGAACTCCGCGATGCCGAAGGTCATCTTATAGATATAGATGACGAGGACTTTATTGTGTTATTTAGCGTAACCGAAAA
>CAYSJG010000055.1:3629-10473 GCA_964431295.1 uncultured Sangeribacter sp.
GACGACGGCTGGATAGTCCGTCTCGACGAGAAGTCCGCCGCTATGCGCAAGGCTAAGGCGGTGACCCGCAAGAAGTATCTTTTCAGCGGCAATCCGTTTCCGGCCAAGGATGCTCCGCGAGCTCTTGTGATTCTCGCCGCTTATCCTGACCGCGCCTTCTCTATGGATGACCCTCATGATTTCTATACCCGTCTGCTCAACGAGGAGGGATTCTCCGATTATGGAGCTACCGGGAGCGCACGTGACTTCTTCGTGCAGAATTCAGACGGCCTCTTCAGACCGCAATTTGATGTATACGGGCCTGTCGTACTTCCTAACAAGCTGAAATATTACGGCTCCAACGACGTCTGGGGGGATGACGCCCATCCCGAGGAGGTGGCCATAGATGCCGTGACGCTGCTCGATGATACAGTAGACTTCTCCATCTATGACACCAACAATGACGGTCAGATAGACAATGTGTTTATATTCTATGCCGGCTACGGTGAGGCGGACTCCAATATGAAAAATACCATCTGGCCTCACTCCGCCGACATCCGCGACTTCAAATATCCCGAGCCCTTCATCTTTGACGGTGTGGAACTCAACCGCTACGGCATGACCAACGAGGTGGACTATTCATATAAGCGTCCTGACGGTGTCGGCACTTTTGTGCATGAGTTCAGCCATGTCCTCGGTCTGCCGGACCTTTACAGCACCAATTACAGCAGCGCATATACCCCCGGCCGCTTCAGTACCCTCGACTATGGCCCCTACAATAATGAGGGACGCACACCTCCTCATTACTCCATCTTCGAGCGCTATTGCCTCGACTGGCTGGAGCCGATGCTTCTGGAGGGTGATCAGACGCTCATGCTCGACCCCGTGCATAAGTCCAACAGAGGATATATAGTGAGGAGCGCGGAGGATCCGGATGAGTTCTATCTCTTTGAAAACAGGCAGAAGGAGGGCTGGGACGAGTATATACCCGGTCACGGGATGATAGTATGGCATGTCACATTTGACCAGAATGCCTGGGATCAGAATACCGTCAATAATATAGCCTCATTCCAGCGTGTGGATCTTGTGGAGGCCGACAATCTTCAGAGTGACATCAACCGCCGCAGCGATACCTTCCCCGGCGAGAAGAATGTCACAGCCTTCACTCCCGAGACCAAGCCGGCCTTCGTATCCCGTGACGGCCGCGACCTCGGTGTCTCCATCACCGACATTCAGGAGAAGGATGGTCGGATAATACTGACCACCAAACTGCTGAATACATCTGTGGACAATATCTCCGCCGACGGCGGTCTCCTCATTTCGACAGCCGGTCCGGCAGTGACCAATATCAGCGACGCGAAGCTTGAGATCTTCGACACCGCGGGTCGCCGTGTGGCCATCCTCGCTCCGTCATCCACAGCCGAGCTGACTCCCGGATTGTATATAATCAATAGCGAGGGTAAAGCCCGGAAGATAATGATAGGCCGATAATCCGGCCAAGATACCTATAATAGCTAAGATAGCTAAATTAGCTAAAATAGCGATAATAGCAGCAATCCAAATCCCATCCCCCTGCGGCAAACCCGCAGGGGGATGTATTTGTTATATTATGAAGAAAGATATAGTGTCGGAGGTTGATTTTTAACATAATTTGGCATATAATTTGTATAAGTTAAAGTGTGACTGTCTGCCCCAAAAAGTGTGACAGTCTGTAAATATTGATATATAATGAGCAAACACGAAAACAGAGGATCGCATGAAGATCCTGATAAAGAGAAGAGATATAACGCTGACGAGCCCGAGATAACCGATGACTTTGCAGCTGAAGAGGGGGAAGCGGCCGACGAGGCTGCCGGTGCGGCTCAAAATACCGGTGAGGGCGAGGCTGCGGCTGATGAAGCTGCGGCCGCAGAAAATGAGGTAGAGACTCTCAAGGCCGAGCTGGAGAAGCAGAAGAAGGAGTATCTCTTCCTGATGGCTGAATTTGATAATTTCCGCAAGCGTACTCTGCGCGAGAAGTCGGAGATCATACGCAATGCCGGTGAAAATGTGCTCAAGGGTCTGCTGCCGATTGTGGATGACTTCGAGCGCGGTCTGAAAGCCGCCGGTGTCGATGCTCCCGCCATGGAGGGTGAGGGAAGCGGTAATGAAAGCGCCGAGGGCTTCCGGTTAATTTACAACAAGCTGTGTAAATATCTCAAGCAAAACGGCGTGAAGGCGTTTGATCCTGATGACCGCGAGTTTGATGCAGAGCGTCATGAAGCCATCTCGGTGGTGCCGGTGCCTGATGAGAAGATGAAAGGAAAGATCCTCGACACAGTCGAGAAAGGATATATGATCAACGACAAAGTGCTGCGCCACGCGAAAGTGGTAGTAGGTCAATAAGGATACAGGATGGCTGAAAAAAGAGATTATTATGAAGTGCTCGGCGTGGCCAAAGATGCTTCCGCCGATGAAATAAAGAAGGCCTATCGCAAGATGGCCATAAAATATCACCCGGATAAAAATCCCGGAGACAAGGAGGCCGAGGAGAAATTCAAGGAGGCTGCGGAGGCATATTCCGTATTGAGCGATTCGGAGAAGCGTGCGCAGTATGACCGCTTCGGCCATGCCATGGGTCCTCAGGGCTTCGGTGGCGGAGGCGGCGGCTATGCAAGCTACGGCGGGATGAACATGGAGGATATCTTCTCACAGTTTGGCGATATCTTCGGTGACATCTTCGGCAACAGCGGTCGTGGCAGCTATGCAGGCTACGGCGGCGGCCAGCCGCGCAAGCGCGTCAATAAGGGTACGGACCTTCGTATCACCGTCAAGGTGACGCTCAAGGATATCATGGATGGCGTCGACAAGAAGCTCAAGATCCCCCGTCTGGTGGCTTGCGAGAAGTGTAATGGCACCGGTGCCAAGGACGGCACCTCCTTCAAGACCTGCGAGCGCTGTCACGGTGCCGGCTATTTCACGCAGACACATCAGACGATCTTCGGTGTGCAGCAGTCGCAGCATATATGTCCTGACTGCAATGGCGAGGGTAAGATTATCTCCGAGCATTGCCCGGACTGTCATGGCGAGGGTGTCGTAAAGAAGGATGAGATAGTCAGCTTTCACATCCCCGCCGGAGTGGAGGACGGTATGGTGCTGACGCTTCGCGGCAAGGGAAATGCCCCGCGTCACGGAGGTGTCAACGGCGACCTGCTCATAGTGATACAGGAGGAGAAGGATCCCGAACTTATCCGCGATGGTGTGGATCTGATCTACAATCTAATGCTCGACTTCCCCACGGCCGCTCTCGGCGGCAGCGCCGAAGTGCCGATTATCGGTGGCAAGGCTCGTCTTAAAATCACCGCCGGCACCCAGCCCGGCAAGGTGCTTCGCCTGCGTGGCAAAGGTCTGCCCAAGATGAATACCACAGTACACGGGGATCTTCTCGTGAATGTAATGGTATACGTGCCGGAAAATCTTACCGATGCAGAAAAGGCCGCAGTACAGAGTCTCGAGGGCCAGCCCAACATCGTGCCGACACCCTCCACATCCAAGCGGATATTCTCCAAGCTGCGCCATATCTTCAACAAGGAGAACCGGCAGGAGTAAGCGTGGAGTAGTCTACAAGCTATAAGATTACCGCTCTGTCAGAGCATACATACATAGGCGGGGAGGCCAGCGAAGGCCTTTCCGCCTTTTTTCGCCTCCTCAGCGGTGCGAAACAGGCCGTAGAGCGCCGAACCGCTGCCGGACATCTGTGCATATACAGCGCCCTCGGCATAAAGGCGATCCTTGATGGCGGCCAGCTCCGGATGGCGATGGAAGATCACCGGCTCGAAATCGTTGGTCATCATGTCGCGCCATTCCTCCACGGGACGCCGGTATATCTCCAGAGGAGTCACTTCGGTCTTGCGTGGTGTGATGCCGGCGAAGGCTTCGCGTGTGGAGACGTAGGCTTCGGGTTTGACGACAAGCGCCCACCAGCCTTCCAGTCGCGCTTCCACCGGTGACATAATCTCGCCGATACCCTCTACAAAGCAGGGTTTGTTGTCAACAAAAAATGGGCAGTCAGCGCCAAGTGAGGCTGCGATCTCCAGCAAGCTGCTGCGGTCAACGGGAGATCCGCAAATCTCGTTGAGCATGCGCAGAGTGAATGTCGCGTCCGCGCTTCCTCCTCCCAGACCCGCGCCGTCAGGAATATGCTTGAAGCATTCTACCCTGAACCGGCGTCCTGTCTCAGCGCTCATCCTCTCTGCGGCTTTTACCACAAGATTTTTTTCCAGCGGACAGTCCGGTATTTTCCCGGAGAGATGATATTCGTTGGCGATAGCTTCCGGCGGGAGTAGCGTGCCCTCCAGAATGTCGCAGAATGGCTGCGGATTGAGAGGTGTGCCGTTGTGTCGGCCGATAGGGTAGAACACACTTTCGAGAAGGTGATAACCATCCTCGCGGCGTGCCGTAATGTTGAGGCCTAAATTGATCTTGGCGTTGACAAATTTTATCATAGTTTATGAATCTTATCTGATAAAGGGTGAGATGTATCGGAGAGTGTGCGTCGTAGGAGCAATCCGAGGACAATGCCTCTGACCGCGAGATAAGCCAAGAATGCAGTCCAGAGCACCGCCTCGCGCGGATAAATGCCTTGAGAGGGGATTAATTGCATCAGCATAAAGAGGGCAAACCCCGCGAGGGTGGAGCCCATCATGGCTCGTGTGCGTGTCAGTCCGATATATACGCCGTCAAGTATGAAGGCCGCGACCGACACCGCCGGCACGCAGATGCAGGTCCAGCGCAATTGTGTGACAAGAGACACTACGGCCTCGCTGTCGGAGAGCCAGGTGGCGGCCACGGGTACGATGGCGCCGTAGATGGGAGTGAATATCGCGGTCATCGCGGCTCCGCAGATGAAAAGGTCGCGTATGGTGTGCCGCAGTCCGGTGAAGTCGCCGGCGCCGAGGCGTTTGCCGCAGAGCGCCTCTCCGCTGAATGCGAATCCGTCCATAAAATATGAGAAGAAGAGGAAAAATTGTATCAGGACCGCATTAGCGGCCAGCGCGAGTGTGCCGATTCTCGCCGCAAAGCCTGTCATTGCGAAGGTCACTCCCATAAGGAATGCGGAGCGGAAGAAAAGATAAATGTTGACTGAGAAGAATCTCCTCATCTCCTCGCGGCAGAAAAGAGCGCGAATCCCCGTCCATAATGGCATCCCCCTGCTGTCACGCCTCACCAGATAGAGTGAGAGGAAGAATCCGAGCCAGTTGGCCGCGGTGGTGCCGACGGCGACCCCTTTGAATCCCCATCCGGCGATGAATACGAGCGCAAGACTGAGGAAAATGTTGCTGAGATTGACCGTCACAGAGACGATCATGGCGTAGAAAGTGTTGGAGCGGCCAAGGAGTCGCCCGGTCGTGGCCATTGTGGCGAGAAATGCCGGTGCTCCGAGCATATTGATATAGAAATATCCGGCGGCGTGTTGTGCCACCCCCTCCGGGGGCTGCATTATAAGTGTGAGCAGCCTGAGAGTGAGAGGAGAGAGCAAAGTGAGTAGGAGGCCGCCGATGAGCGCGGTCAATATAGCGCGGGTATAGATATCAGCCTGACGGTGAGCGTCGCTTGCACCGTATGCCTGTGCTGTCAGTCCGGTGGTGCCCATGCGCAGAAAGCCGAACAGCCAGTAGATGGAGTTGACCATTGTTGTGGCTGCGGCGATGGCGGCGAGATAGCTTTCGCTGCCGAGATGTCCGGAGATGAAGGTGTCGCTCAGACCCAGCAGCGGCACTGTCAGATTGCTGACAATCGCCGGCCAGGCGAGTTTGAGAATCTCCCGGATATTGGATAGGTCTGAATGTTTCATTATCTTTGTACCCGGCAAAGATAATAATAATCCTTCAGACGATGGACCTTTACACACCAGTACAAGCAGTAGATTTTACCGACACGGGGCAGTGGCGCCTCATTGTCTATATATCCGAGCGTGGGATGACTGCGCTCCTTCGTCATATCGAGGATGTGTCCCAGCCGCTTGTACAGCTCTTCAGCGCTGAGTGGGAAGCGGATGACTCCCCCCTGTTGTCGCGTGTCGAGGCTGCGGTATATGACAATCCCCGGCTTTTCGAGGATTATGCCACCGAAGTAATCGTGGAGACATCGCGACTCACGTGGGTGCCCGATGAGTTTCTGTATGGCGAGGACGCGGTCGAGGATGCTGAGCAGACCATATTCTCTGCGCTCTTTCCGACAGAATGCGAGGAGGTGCTCAGCGAACGGGTCTGCGGTATGACAGCCCTTTTCACCCTCACTCGCGGTCTGGGAGCTTTTCTCGGCAGGACATTGCCCGGCGCGCGTATACGCAGCCATATCGGAGTGATTGCCGAGAGAGTCAGCCGTATGACGGCCACAACACCGCGGATATTCGCCGATATACGCAAGCAGCAGGTGGATATATTGGCTTTCGATGGCAAAACACTCCTCTCCACTACCACTCAGCCCTGGCGTGCTCCCTCGGATGTGGCTTACAGGATATATCATCAGGCGGATGTCCTCGGCATAACGCCTGACAACCTGACGGTCAATCTGAGCGGGCTCGAGGATGTGCGCGGGGAGGTAAAGGAGACACTGATGAAACATTGCCACAGCGTGGAGGACAGCGAACCGGCCCCGACCTCCGGCGGCACGCTCCCCCTGGCGGCAGCCATATCCGCCGACCGCAGCTGACAACCGCCAATTAGCCCAATTAGTCCAATTAGCCCAATTAGTCTAATTAGCTCGATAGAACAATCCGACAGAGGGGAGTGTTAATCAATAAAATAAAGTCAGCAATGAAACGTATATCCAGAACTTTATTAGCGCTCGGACTGACGGCCGTGACATCCTTCTCAGCAGCTGC
>CAYSJG010000056.1:0-10451 GCA_964431295.1 uncultured Sangeribacter sp.
CAGTTTCATACCATTATATGTTCTGTTCAGAAGCTCATTTCGCCCGAAGCCATCCCTATGCTTCTTTCACCTCAGGCTGGGATACAGCTTCAATACAATCTCCGACTCACCCACATACGGTGACATCGCATGCAGCATTGGATGCGGTTTCAACCTGATACAGAAACGCAATCTCCAAAGCTACATACTCGTGGCATACGGATTCCGTCACTTCACGGAGCGTCATCTTGAGAATATGCCCATCAGCCGTGCAAATGTATCTTTGGCTCAGATTACATTCGGTGTAAGTTTCTGAAAAAACAGAAGCGTCAAAATTCAACATTCCAAATTATATAGTTGTGGTAAAGCAGATCGTTACATTCCACATGAAAGGCAGCCCGGAAGAGAGACTCGCAGCAGCTCAGGATTTTGCTGCACGTCTCAGAGTCCTTCCTGAGATCATTGAAGTACTTCAATCCATTGAAGTCGGCATTAACGAAAACCCGTCTGAAGACTGGGACCTTGTACTGACAGCCATAGTACCCACAATGGCGGATGTAGCGATATACGCCAATCATCCCGCTCATGTGGCAGCCGCCGGTTCCGCAAAACCGCACATAGCCTCACGCGCCTGCGTAGACTACACAGTCTAAGACATCCATCCCCTCCCCCCGAAAAAAAACTGCGGCGGATCAAAAATCCGCCGCAATACATAGACCCTGTTCCTTAAAAACAAAGTCACATGCGGATCAACGATCCGCATGATTTATTTTATACACTTTTCCATCCGGCGTCCGGACAATATTTACACCTTTATACGGATGCGTGGACGGCACACCCTGAAGATTATAGAATATCTTCTCACCTTCTGTAACATCATCTGCGCCGAGGGTATCTACACCGGATGTCGCCAATGGTATGCGGACGTCCGGAAGTCTGCCCAAACAAGTCTTCTGAGCCACAGCTGCGATATTAGCGTCACGGCCTTCAAAACGGTCCATTGTACGGTGATTGCCTATAGGATCACCATAACCATTGATTTGAATCACCCCTTCATCGAGCACAAATTCCCTTCGTCCATCTGCCTCATACTCCTCTCCGATCTTCACAGTCAAAGCCTGCGCCTTTGCAGATGAGCCGAATGTATATTGACCGCTTCCCATCACGAGCGATGTACCGTTGGGATTACCGTTATATGTGACATAGGCCGACATATTGTACACCCCGGCGAGTTTTGACGCGGGATGATACAGACCGGAATATTGAATCTCAATTTCATCACCCGCACGAAAATCCACAGCCCCGGGGCGTGTAAGATTGGAGATCTCACGATGACAAGATTTTGCAGTAACCACCTGATAGGCATACCTGCCGCTATTATCCCTCAGCCTGACAATATTGCGCCCCTCCTTAAAGAGCAACGTATAACTACCGTCGTTATTTAATTGTACTCCTTCGCGGTCAAAACCCGTGTATGTGCTCTTGCAGTCATCTATATGCGGATAAGCGAGGCTGACTTCCGTCACTCCTTCAGGCGTAAAAGAATATGCAGCTCTTTCCTCTGAATCAAGATAATACAATATATCATGCTCTGCGTCTATATATCCACCCGACAGCTTCTTCGCATTCTCATTATAAGCCTCATTGATATACATGCCGGAGTCAAAGTCGGCGCTCTCCTCCCCCACTGTCACCACAAACACTCCAGTATTTTCAGGCCATATAGCGCCCCAGAAAGCACCTCCCATCCAATTATCCTGCAGCAGTATGGCATCGTAAGTCAAAGTCACTATTACCGTGCCTTTACCTACAGCCTTTATATCAGCCCACGCACTGCCGGGGGTCTGCTCAATTTCAATCACATCCGTGGATGGGCGCCCCTCACTGTCAACTACTGTATAATGAAAATCCGGCTCGATGAAATAGTTGTTGACCATGTGGTCTGTAAGTTGCCAGCTACGCATCGCGTGCGCGGAGAAAGTGTCCCCCACATTCAGTGACAAATGCCCATTAGAATTGATATTTAAAAATATGTCGCCCGTCTCATATCCCCTGTTGCTTTTCGGATCATGATTGACCATAGCAGGATCATAAGACAGATAGCTCTCTTCTGAGAAGGACTCGGGGACACCCTTGCCTGCCTGAGTGATGCCACCGGGCATATAGGTACGGTAATTATATGTAGTACCACTATCTAAAGAGTAAGTGTACACCTTCACATCGCCATCCTCGGCCACCGACATCGGCTCCACGACGCTGAAGTCAGTATAATGATGCGATTTGACTCCAATCACGAGTTCTGCCCGGGAAGGAATCGTCACGCTCCTGATTTCCCCTTTGATATCATGCGACATCGCCACCATTGCGATTATCGCCACACATACACTTGATACGCTTCGTTTCATAATACCGACTATTACCGATTTACATATTTTTTGCCGTCACGGATATAGACTTCTCCAATATTCGGGGTATTTATCCTTATCCCCTGCAAATTATATATAGGTGACGAATTTCGCTCTTCATCTCCGTATTCATACACAGGAATACCGGAATCACCGGGCTGAAGGGCGAGAAAATGTCCCGGATTTATGTACACTGCATGCTTCCCCTGAAGTACTCCGTCAGGCGACCACTGATAAAGGCTGCCACCCTCCACAAATCCTGCGGCATCGGTAGCGTAAATATACCCTGTATACGGATTTACATAAATACCGTAAGGCATGCTCATCGCCTCTATATCCGCAAGCACAGTGCCGGGGAAGTCGTGTTGCACACCACTCTCTCCGCGCGAGGACATCACCTGCTCAGGATTGACAGTTATATAATTAAACTTATAATCGCCATCTATATAAGAATATCTGGAGCCTACAGCATAAAACCGGCCGTCAGCCGCCGTACAACTGTAGGTGGCTGCATAAGGGAGTGACACAAAGCAGTCTTCGTCAGCTTTACCGTCAATGGCCGCCCGGCAGTCCATGATGACTGTAGCGGCGGGAATATCATAAAGGTCTCCTGCGGCATTGATACATAGATATTCTCCCGACTTTGACAACTTTCCGTATAGATTCACCTCGCCGGTATCTATTGTCCTCACCACCGCCATTTTGGCAGCGTCTATGACAGTTACCGTCTTTTCATAATCATGATTCTCCTGAAAAGCGTAACCACCGGTATTGGCCACGAAAAGATAACCGTCATACAAGGCTATTCCCTCCGGCTCATATCCTACTTCCACCGCATCCGTTACATTGAAGGCCTCGGTGTCTATTTTCGCCACAAAACCTTTGGTAAACTTTCGCAAACCCTGCTCTGTCATACACTCATGTCCATACGACGACACATATACATATCTGCCGTCAGAGGCGAGTTTGCGGCAGTTAGGCACATCTTCAGTTGCCCCGACAGCTTTCCCGTCAGGAGTCATAAACTGCACAATGTTCGACCAATTGACACTCACAGCTATAAGATTGTCGCTGACTGAGATTATATCGCAGGGAGTGTCACCGAGCTTATGCCCGTTGACATCGCGAAACCATTGATTGCTGACCACATTACCATCCTCGAAATAAGTAAGGCGACCATTGTCTGAATACCATATACCTTCATTGACAATTATCAACTTCTCCACCGCAGAGGCTGAGGCTGAGATACTGAGGCCTAATATGGAAACCAGAATTTTTCTCATCATATTGCAAATGCTAAGGTAAATCTAAACTGACGTCCCGGCATAGGATAACGCGGCACATGCTCATACTGCACGTCCAGCAAGTCGTTAACCTCCAGCGATGCTGTAAGCCATCGATATGTGCCGCTCAGTTTCATATCTATATTGTTATAAGGTTTGAGCACATCGTCAGGGTCTGCATAGGACCAGATCCTTTCCGACACATAGAGATCGGAAATTGTGACGGAATAGTTGCGCCATGACACTATTCCCGTGACGCCGCATGAGAGCGTCGGAGAATAGCAGATCGGTCTGTCGTAGCTGCTCTCATTACCGGGATCCGTCTTGTTGACATCGCGTTGCCAAGTAACGGAGGTCATCAGAGAGATATCCCAATCGCCTGAGAAGAATCGCCCGTTGACTGTCGCATTTAGCCCTCGACAATATGTCTTCCCGTAATTCATCATTGACCATGAGTATGTCCCTTTGATAGGCAGACATACTATCCTGTCAGTCACATTATTGATGTATCCGTCAGCCTGCACAGACAGATACCAGTGTGAGAATGTTTTCTGATACTCTATGCCGACATCCCATTGGCGGGTATATTCAGGCTTGAGATTGCGATTGCCGGCCTGAGTGTAATAAAGATCATTTAGAGTAGGCACTCTGAAGATAGACTTATACCATGCTCTCACCGAAAGACCTTTATAACTATATCCGAGAGTGACTGCCGGAGTGAGCCGACTCAACGGCTTTGCAGCGCCGACATTGAGTGCAGCATGGTCACGATAATGCTGAAACAATGCGGAGGCGGCCAGACGAAAACCTCTATAATCCCCCAGTACCGCGACCACAGCCTTCTGATCCAGACGACGCACAGTTGAAAACCGTTTGAGATCTGCATCAAGCCATGTCAAGCGCGCGTCATATCCCGCATTTATACTAAGCCAGTATAGCGGATTGAAGGAATATGAGGCCGAAGCGTAAGCATCGTTTTCCCAATAATGGTTATCCATACGGGCCGTATTCTGATTCTCCGGATAATCGGTGCAGTAGCGTAGATATTCATGGCCGTATTTAAGGATAAACTTCAATCTGTGGCGGCTGCCGAAATTATGATTATATGATCCCTGGATAAAGAAGTCGGTATCCCACTCACGCCCTACGTTCATATACTTGTCGGACAATCGCCTGACAATGCCGCCCGGCAGTCCACGCTCTGAGATATAAATATATGCATGTGATGAGAATCCACCTTTAAAGAGTGCAGCCTCGGCTCTCACATATTCAATATCCGAATTGCGTCGACGGCCTATAGTATCTTCATATTCCGACTTGTAGCGAAACGGATAATCACCCTTGGAATTGAGATATTCTGCATCTACAAATGCGCTCCATCCATTGCGCGACAACTGCGCGTTGACACGTCCGCGATATGTATGGAAAGACGCTATGCCGAATAGTGCTGTCAGAGAGTCGCGCTGCGGACGACGCGTCTGAAGATACACTGTGGCGCCGGAAGCGTATTCGGATGCTGACTGACATCTGTCAAGCCTGTTGGCATTATAAAGCGATACGGACTCCAGAGCGGATAAAGAGAATTTGCCGAGATCCACTGTGCCGTTTTGGGCATTCGTCACACGCACACCGTCCACATACACTCCGACATGCTGGGCTCCCAGCGAACGCACATTGACAGTCTTCATTCCGCCCAGGCCGCCATAATCCTTGATCTGCACTCCGGCGAAATACTTGAGCGCATCCGCCACTGAAGTAGTCGATAATTTTTGCAATTCATCCCCTGAGAGTGTCTGCTCAGTGGCAAGAGGACGCCTCGAAGCCGTCACAGTCACCTCGGCAAGCTGCACAAGACTATCACGCTCTGCCCCATCGCCGACAGATACGCGAGCATCCTCGTCATGGGCGTAAGCAGTAGTCATACTTGCAGCAGCAAATATGACAATATATATTATAACTATCAGATAGCAATCGGACAGACGATGCATTGGTCAAACAATCTCTAAAAGATATCGATCTACCGCATGCATCAGGAGAAGAATCGAAAATTGACTTGAAATGTATGTATTGTCAAGTCATCCCCGGCTCGTCCGCGCAAGCATTCGGCAGAAAGGCACACGGCAGGTCTTCTGACTCGTCCATAAATCCGCGCGCCTTCCCGGATACTGCTCCAGTGACATAAAGCGAGGACCATTGCAGGACTCACAGCAGCGGGACTGTCAGGGATTCACACCCTGTTCCCATTTAATTGCCAAGAGGCAAACCGTAAGCACCACAAAATTACCAAAATCTTTTCATTCCGGCAAATCCCCGTCTTGCGAAATTAAGACTAATAATAAGACGTCATGCATCAATATACAAAGTATCCGGATGTGAAGCCCTTATTGAGGCATTTCACATCCGGATAGTGATCGTATGTACAGTTAAAATGACTGCGGATTATTTGGCGGCGGGAACTATGCCGTCACGCTCGAGCATTGCATTGACTGTAGGTTTCTGACCGCGGAAGTTGACATAGAGCTCCATCGGATCCTCTGTGCCACCGGCCTGCAACATGTGAAGGAATTTGTCAGCAGTCTTACGGTCGAAGATTCCATTCTTCTTGAAAAGCGAGAAAGCATCGGCGTCAAGCTGTTCGCTCCACTTGTAACCGTAGTAACCGGCTGCATAACCTCCGGAGAAGATGTGAGCAAATGTGGGCGAGAAATATGTGCCCTCTACCGGAGCGAAGATGCGCACCGGCTCGATGGCGGCATTCTCAAATACTTCGATGTCGGCAGATGCGCGAAGAGGCTCTTCGATTGTATGATACGCCATATCGGTAAATCCGAAGTTCAGCTGGCGCACGCAGTCGCGGGCAGCACCAAACTGCGAAGAGCGTATGAATTTGTCGAGAAGATCCTTGGGCATCTTCTTACCGGTCTTGTAGTGACGCGCGAAGCCATCAAGAAATTGCTTCTCGGTGAGATAATTCTCATTAAACTGAGAAAACAGCTCCACGAAGTCGCGGTATACATTGGTGCCACTGAGCGATGTATATACAGCCTGCGAAGAGAGACCGTGAAGCGCATGGCCAAACTCATGAAGGAATGTCTCCACTTCATACGGAGTGAGCAGTACAGCCTTGCCGCCTACCGGTTTTGCAAAGTTACATACGATTGAGATGATAGGATATGTCTCCTTGCCGTCGGCATCCTTGCATTCAGTCTGAAACTCGGTCATCCACGCGCCGGGAGACTTACCCTCGCGATAGAAGAAGTCAGTATAGAGCAGACCTATGAACTTGCCGTCACGGCCATAAACATCGAATACTTTGACATCAGGATGATATCCGGGGAGAGATTTGTTTTCCTTGAAAGTATATCCGTAAAGCTTTGTGGCGAGCCCGAAGACACCGTCAATAGTATTGTTGAGCTCAAAATAGGGCTTCATATCCTCATCGCTGAAGGCATACTTCTCATTTTTGAGTTTGTCGCTATAATAGCTGTAGTCCCAGGGTTTGATGAGATAATCTGCTCCCTCTGTCTGGCGGGCGAATGCCTGTACCTCCTCAAGTTCCTGCTTCATAGCGGGCATATATGCCTCAGCAAGCTCATTGAGCATCTTATAGACATTCTCCGGTGAGCCGGCCATGGTCTGCTGCAACTTGTATTCAGCAAAATTCTTCTTACCCATCAGCCGGGCCATTTCAAGACGCACATTGGCGATATCCTTAAGTATCTGAACATTGGAAAAATCGCCATTAATATTGCGCGCATTGTAGATGCGATAGAGTCTCTCGCGGAGGTCACCGCGTGAGGAATACTTCATGAAGGGGCTGTATGAAGGGTAATATACAGTGAAGAGATAGAGCTCCTCATTGTCCGGTTTACCCTCAGAAGTCAAAGCCTGTTTGGCCGCCTCACGCGCGGCATGACGGATATCCTCGGGAAGTCCGTCAAGATCATTGGCGGTGATCCACATACGGTTTGCCGGAGAAGCCATCTCGTTGGTGACATTCTGTGCGAACTTCAGATTCAGGTCTGAGAGCTCAGCAGAAAGCTTACGGTATTTATCCCGGTCAGCACCCTTGAGTTCCGCACCGTTGAGCGCAAACTGCAGATAAGTCTCGCTGAGCAAGCGCTGCTGTTCAGGAGTGAGGTCAGTACGTGAGGCACGGTTGTCATATACCTGCTTCACACGCAGCCAGAGAGGCTCGTTGAGAAGCACGGCCGACTCATGCTGTGACAGCAACGGCGTCACATCTGCGAGAGCCTTCATCAGGAGGGTGTCGCCCAAAGCATGTTCAAGATTGCCGAGCGCGAGAACAGAACGGGCTATATCGGCGCCTGAGCGGTCAAGCGCCTCAATGGTGTTCTCAAACGTGGGAGCTTCCGGATTGGAAGTTATGGCTTTCAGCTCATCCTCGTGGATTTTGACAGCATCGCGGACAGCCTTCTCATAGTCAGAAGCAGAAAGTTTGTCGAAAGGCACGGCTCCATAGGGAAGCCCCGCGTCAAGAAGACGCGGGGCAGCCTGAGCCGATGTATCTGTGGTTACGGTCATGATTGCCAATGCGGCCAGACCACTGATCAACAGTTTTTTCATCGGGGATAAGAGTTTAGTTGGCAGCGGGTTCCTCAATTACGAGGATGCTGTTCTGGCCATTATACAGGTTAGACATATATTTATTAAACGCCTCGAGAGTCAGTGACTGCAGGAACTCCATACGGCCGCTTACGAAATTGAATCCACGCTCCAGGCTATTGAGATTATTGCTCCAGAACTGATTCTTGTTCATATTGATGGTAAGCTGCTGGACGGCGGCCTCTCTCACCTTATTGAAATCCTCTGCTGTCGCACCGTTTTTCAGCAGGTTGAGAAGCTCTTCATTCGCACGCTTCACGAGTTTTTCCTTATCGGCAGGACCGGTCTGGAATACATACTGCAGCATCCACTGATTCTTGGGAGTGTTGAGCGTGCAGTAAGTGGAAGCGCCGTATGTGCCGCCCTCCTCTTCACGGAGTGTCTTGGTGTAGATAATGTCGAGCACATCGCCGATAAGGCGTGTCTGTACGAAGTTCTCGAGAGTGTTTTCGCAATCTCCGGAGATAATGCCGGACACGAACACTGCGGGAGTCTCCATGGGCATGGTGAAAGTCTTGTCGACCTTGCCGGACACGAGGTCTATCGGTGTCTTGACGGGTGAGACAGTATGTTTGCCGGTAGAAGGAAGTGTGGCGAGATACTGATTGCAGAGAGTCTTGAAGGCTTCAATATCGATGTTGCCGGTGAATATGAAGGTGAAATCTGCGGCGTTCTTGAGAGAATTCTTGATGATGCCGAAGGTCTTGTCATAATCAGCCTTTTCAAGAAGCGCGAGCGAGGCGGTCTGCTCCATGGGGTTGTTGCCGTAGATAGTTTCGCTCAGATTCTTCTGGAATTGGTAAGCGGGATTTTTCTCCATGCCTGCAATTATACCCTTCACACGCTGGATGTCGTTGTCAAACTGAGCCTTGTCAGGGTTGAGATCAGTAAATGAAGCATAGATGAGCTCCATGAGAGTCTGAAGATCCTTGACAGTAGACATACCGTTGAAGGAATCGGTGTAATTGCCGAAGTCATAGCCGAGAGATACCTGCTTGCCGGCGAGATACTTCTTAAGAGTCTTTACATCAAACGGTCCGATTTTGGAAGCCTCATAAGCATCGGAGACAAACTGGAGAGCATCAGCGTCAGTCACGTCATAAGCCTGCTTGCCGTCCTCACGGAATGCGCTGAAGAGAATTTCATCAGCCGAGAAATCGGTGGGCTTAACTACTACCTTGACACCATTGGAGAGAATAAATGTATGAGTGCCGAACTCTGCATTAGCGCTCTCGGATTTGATTTTGCCGGGCTTGGGGAGTTTGGCGATAAGGGGCTCGGTGATGACCTCGTCCACATAAGCTTCATATTCTGCATTGATGGCATCGTTGACAGCGGCGACAGCCTCCTCACGGGTGGGCAGATTCTTGCCCTCTACCTGGCGCTGTGACACTACGATAGCCTGATTGGTGGGAGTGAGGATCATCTTGGCGGTCTCGTTGTATGCCTCTATAGGAAGCATGGGGAGCACCTGCTGTACGAGCTGATATTCAGCCTCGATACCGGGAGTGGCTTCATTGTCGATAAAGTGGCGGATAATCTCACGGGCGAGATCCTCGCTGTCGGTTTTTTCACGCTCATTGTAAGCCTTCTCGTACTGCGAGAGAAGTTCGCTGGAGGCACGCTCGAGCTCACCGGGAGTAAATCCGGTCTTGCAAGCGCGGGATATCACAGCCATTGCGTCCTTGATTGCGGGGATGGGCTCATCCTTGGCGAGCACTACTATCTGAAATGCACCTTTAGTCTTGGATACGAAATAGTCGGAGAAAGACGCGCCGGCGTAAGCATAGTTACAGTTGGGATCATGCGAATACTCCTGAAGACGAGTATTGATCATCTGTGCAATGAGAGTCTGGATTATAGATTCCTGCACATATACCTCAACCGAACTTCTGATCTCGAAGGGGAATTTGTCGTACTTGAAGCATACGAAGCTGAGATTCTGCTGTAGCTCGGGATCCTGGAAGGCGGAGAAACGGGGCTCCGTATTGTCGCTGACTACAGGATATGTACGCTCTGCGGCATTCTCGGGCATCGGTATGCTTGAGAAAAGATCCTTGACCTTCCGCTCCATGACGGCGGGGTCGAAATCGCCGACAATCACAATGCCCTGCTGATCCGTTCGATACCATTTCTTATAGTAGGCACGGAGCACTTC
>CAYSJG010000057.1:0-5451 GCA_964431295.1 uncultured Sangeribacter sp.
CTCGCAGAGCCGCAGAGCCCGCAGAGGCCCGCGGAGGTGAGTCGGCTTTATGGCTGAGACCGCAGAGATTTTTTGAGCGTTGCTTCTTGCTCTCGCTGAGGTTGATTTTTTTGGCGCTTCGCGCTTTTTGGCAGACCTCGCTGAGCCGCAGAGCCCGCAGAGGCCCGCGGAGGTGAGTCGGCTTTATGGCTGAGGCCGCAGAGATTTTTTGAGCGTTGCTGCTACGTGGTGGAGGCGTTGCTTTCACTTGGTGGAGGCCTTGCTTTCACTTTAGAGAGGTCTTTCTCACTTAGCCGCGAGGTCTCTCTCACGTAGCGGCAAGGCCTCTCTCACTTGGAAGCAAGGCTCGAAAAAATCTCTGCGGGCCTCTGCGGTCTCTGCGGCTCTGCGAGGTATGCCAAAAAGCGCGAAGCGCAAGAAAATATAGGCTCAGCGCGAGCAAAAAGTGCAGGCTCAGCGCGAAGCGCAAAAAAATATAGCCTCGGCGAGAGCAGAGGGAAATGAAATAGAGAGAGGGGGCGTGCCGGTTGGTGCGCCCCCTCTCTATTTTCAGGCTCTTATATCAGAAGAGCACTTTGTCGGCTTTGCCGTTGATTACGCGGATATAGATGCCTTTCTCGGGGTTCTTCACGGGGAAGCCCTGGAGGTCGAAGTATACGGGCTCTGCAGCCTCCTCTTCGCCTATCTCATCTATACCGGTCTGTACATCGAATGAGCTGATGGTGACAGGGTCGGACTGCACACCGTTCTCCTCTACGATGAAGGAGATGCCGTTGTTATCTCTCGCCTTGGTCATATCCAGCTCTACACCGGGAGCACCATATTCCGTATAGCCTGCGGGTACGGTGGAAGCAGCGGCAGCTTCGCGGGCAGCAGGACGGTAGGTTGCATCATTGGCAGCGGCGGCATCATTGTATCTGAAGTATACCTTGAAGCCGTTGGCCTTCATGGCGTTCCAGGTCTCAGTGCCTATTGCGGCCGCATCAGCCTCGGAAAGATCCTTGTGGGCGACTACCTCCGGGCTGCATGCTACGTGGGCACGCTTGTTAGAGTGGGTGTAGCCGTTCATTTCGAATTCATCCTGGCCATCTTCTTCGAGGTAGATTGTGTATGAATCTCCGTTTTTCTCCACTTCCCAGCCGTTGATCTGAAGTCCTACGGATTCGATGGTGGGACGTACAGTCACGTTGACATTCATAACCTGATAGTCATAGACAGCGGATGCCTGATTGGTGATGCGGAGCGTATATGTGCCTGCTGTGTGGGCTGCCAATTTCAGCTCAGCGGTATTGTTGTCGCTTCCGGCAGTGATATTTGAGAAGCCCTCGATATGAGCGGGACGAACATACTCGCTCTTGTTGGAGTGGATCATTTCAACCTTGGTAGCGCCGAAGTGAGTTGTCTCGTCGAAGAAGTCTTTGTGAGTCGTACAGGTAGCGACTAAGATTCTCTCTTCAGATGCGTAGGGCACAGCTTCAATTTCCTCTACTTGGGGAGTGACTGAGTTAAATGCCTTGGTGGCGTTGGCGCGAGCCCATGTGTTCTGGTCGTTCCAGCTCAGTACGATGTTGTAGGTGTAATTGTCTGTCGGGAGGATCCAGTTGTTGGTAGCCGTTGCAGTCTCGTTGATGCTGTAAGGGATGGACTTCAGCATCTGGAAGTTTGCTTTGGATGCCTGATAATAGGAGGTTGTTGCATCATCTCCTGTGCCGAATGTGGCCTTGAAGTAGTAATTTGTGCTCTTTACGTATTCGCCGTCGAAGTAGAAGATACCATCAACTTCACGTGTCGCTTCTTTTGTCTCGCCGTCAATTACCAGCTGCACCTTGGTAGGCTTGGTGTCGGAGAGGATGTTGGTGGGTTTTGCGGGATAGCGGTGGAATACCTTGCCCTCCTCGAAGGTTACTGTCTCCGTTGCGGGATAGGTGATGATGATCTTGTTGGCATCATGTTCGTTCTCATCCTTGCAAGCAATATAGCAGGCAGAGTGGTCTTTGACATCTTTGTACGTTTTGCCGCAGTGGGGGCATGTGCCTTTCCATTTATTTTCCTCTCCGCCATCGCGGCTGAATTCTATTTCGATTTCAGAGCCTTCAGCGATTGATGCAGTGGGGACTTTGTAGTAGAGCTCTCCGTGGTAATATTCGGGGATAGCCTTGGTGGTGCCGCGGAGACCGGAAACCTGCTGTCCGGTGGTCTTGTCGTAGACGTTTACGTATACGGGAGGATATGTGCCGTCCTCATTTTTGGTGATGCCAAACTCGGAAGCGGGGAGGTATACATATTTTGTAGTCTCCTCGGACTGTGTGTTGGAGTAGCGGCGATAGACGGGCTTTCCGTCGTCACCGTAAAGGATGACACCGAAGGGTAGCAGCTCGTCATTCCAGAAGTATACACCGTTGTTGACGATTTTCAGGTTGTTGGTCTGATTGGCACCGTCTACGCTTGCGCTGAAGCGGAGGAAGCGCGGCATGACGGTAGCCTTGTATACAGGCACACCTACGACATCAGTGATAGTCTGATCTAAAGTCCACTCCTTCAGACCAGGCCAATTTCCGTTGGTAATGGCGTTGGTGGCATCGGAGCCGTTGGTGTAGGCGTAGATGGAGAGTTTTGCTTTGTCAGCGTCAAGTACAGCCTTGGGTGTCTCTTTAGAGAGTGCGAGGTAGATGGTGTTGGGCTCAGCGTTGCCTGCGAACTCGAAGCGGCAGTACCATGTTTCGCCATCCTCCTGCCATACCTCCATAGTTACCTCATAATCAGCTGTGCCGAGGCCGAACTTGTTGGCCTTATTGGATTCATGCAGACGGAGGAGGTTGCGGTTGTTGAGGATATCATAGTTGGTGCTGTTGGGGCCGAAGTTCATCTGCTTTACGTTGCCTTCAGGGTCTTTGCTGTAGATGGAGAAGAATTTCTCCTGTGTGAGGGTCAGCGTTTTCTTAAAGGTATATGCTTTTGCTCTATCTCCGGCAGCAGTGCTGAGCTCGAAGAGGGGGACTTTGTCTTTATTGGCTTCAATCTGTCCCCAACTCCATTCACCGGATACATTGAGATCCTGGAAAGCGAGACCCCACTGCCAGCCGTCAGGTGTGGTGACGGTGCCTTTCTTTCTTGTGAACTTCACGTAGTCGAGGGTGTAAGTGCCATCCTCAGCCTTGGTGATCTGTGCGTTGATGGTATATGTAGCCGAAGCCATGTGGAAGCGGGCGGGCGCGGGAGTAGTGCCGGCGTTGGTCAGCGTTTGGTTTTCGATGTCGCCGTAGATACGGAAGTTTTCCTCCCCGTGAATCCACCAGCGGTTGCTGTTGTTGTCGATTACGTAGATGGAAGAGCCGTTGGTGATGTCTACATTATCAGCGGTCAGCGTCCATACGTCGCTGTCAGCAGCCTTAGTAAACTGGGAGGCGCTTGCAAAGCTCGGAGTGCTGCTCGGAGTGCTGCCTACGTAGATGCCGAAGTTCGTGGGAGCCACAGTAATAGTAATAGGCTCGATCTTGAATGTGCCGGTATTGCTCCAATAGGTGATGTTTACTTTCTTGGACTGATCTTTCAGTTGGAAATTGTTTGTCGTAGCTTCACCTGTTTCATATCTATAAAGCAATGCCTGAGTATCCGAAATGGCGCTGTCATATCCTTTCCATTTGCCATCCTCATTAGTCTGGTTCTCATCGTAGATTTTGTACCAGCCGTCAGCCATATCTACATTGTTGAGGACATAGGTTATGCCGTCAGCCTGTCTTTCGAATTTATCGCCTGTATTCCAGCCACTGTTATATTTGCGGAGATATACGTTGGCTTCTTTTATAAAATTGATGTCAACGTACCATGTAGAGCCGGTTTTATAGATTTTACCCGAGAGAATAGGCTCGGTGATACTGCCGGTGTATGTGAAATAGCCGTCCCCACTATCGACTTTTGTCAGTTCGAGTTTGGTTTGTTTGTTCCAGTCATTATTAAATTCGTAGTTAGTAGTGTTACCCTTGAGAAGATACTTATCGCCATTTTCGTTATAGAAGGCGAGCTTGCCGCCTTTTTTTACTGAGACGTAGAATGTCGTGATTCCGTTCTCATTAGGGTCGCTGAATTTTGTTGAGGCCTCATAGCTGCCTCCGGAGGTATTATCTGTACCTTCGAAAAGTCCCCACTTGGTGGTATCAGGGGTAGGTGTGCCTTCGGGTGTGCCGGTAAACCATACCTGAGGTGTGCCGTTGTTGTAGTCGAAGTAGATTGTTACGTCGGTGTAGCCTGTGGGGTATTTAACATTTTGTCCATAATTCCCCGTTGATACGGTCTGTTTTTCGTTTAATACAAGGTCTATTCTGCCTGCATATTCTGCTGAAGTATTATCGCTGTAATAGCATTTAAAGGCGAATTCCTTTTCTGCGGCCGGGCAATATGTTGTGGTTTTGTATGCGTTAGCATCATTGTCGAAGGTCAGATCACGCTCAGTCCACTCACCACCATCATATTTAATGATGACTCTGGAGAGTGTCTTTGTGTCTCCGGTGTCTCCACCTTCTGTAAATGCGGTATTCGATACTTCAAACGTTTTATTGCTTTCGGTATATTTGAAGTATAGAGCAGTATAGCCGCTTTTTGCTTTATAGTTGCTGCCTGATGCTTCCAAATAGGTCGAGCCGTTGGTCACGGCGCTTAGGCTGACCCAATTTGTGTCATAGCATTTTACTTCTGTATTGGTTATGTCAACAGGCCCAAGGAGCCAAGTCCCATTGCCTTGATCAGTGAAGGCTTGACCGCTATCCCAATTTCCTCCAATTCCGCGAAGTGAGGGTTGGACAGCAGCCATAGCTCCTGATGCGCCGAGCAGGAGGACTGCGAGGAACATTAAGAGTTTTTTCATGTTGTTTGTTTTTTAGTTAGTTATTAGTTGATTTTGTTGTTTTTCTCTTTTGTTGTCTTCGGCGCTTGTCTGAGAGATTGCTCTTTGTTGGCTTGAATGTTCTTACATGCGGATTGCCTCTTGCTCCGGCGTTTCGCAGGGCGGTGGGTCAGGTATGTAGCTTAGCTGTAAGAATGTTCCGGCAACCAGTATGGAGTTGAGTCTTTCTTGGTGTCGATGACTTTATCGCGGCAAAATTAACAAAAATTTTATTAAAAACAAATTCTCATGATATTTTTTTTGTTGGCTCCCGCTGCGGGTTACTCTTTTCTCTCGCCGAGGCTTTCTTTTTGCTTGCGCTTCGCGCTTCGCCTCGCTGAGGTTTTCTTTTCTTTCTCGCCGGGGTTTCTTTTTGGCGCTTCGTGCTTTTTGGCAGACCTCGCAGAGCCGCAGAGCCCGCAGAGGCCCGCAGAGGGAAGTCATTGCATTGCGGAGGCCGCAGAGATTCTCTTTTCTTTCTCGCCGGGGTTTTTTCTCTCTCTCGCTGAGGTTGATTTTTTTGGCGCTTCGTGCTTTTTGGCAGACCTCGCAGAGCCGCAGAGCCCGCAGAG
>CAYSJG010000057.1:5551-10394 GCA_964431295.1 uncultured Sangeribacter sp.
GCCCGCAGAGATTTTTTGAGCGTTGCTTCCACTTGGTTGAGGCGTTGCTGCTATGTGGTGGAGGCGTTGCTGCTATGTGGTTGAGGCCTTGCTTTCACGTTGGAGAGGTCTCTCTCACTTAGCAGCAAGGTCTCTCCCATGTGGAAGCGAGGCTCAAAAAATCTCTGCGGCCTCCCTCAGGCAATGGCTTACCTCTGCGGGCCTCTGCGGGCTCTGCGGCTCTGCGAGGTCTGCCAAAAAGCGCGGAGCGCGAGAAATAATAGAAGGCTTAGCGCGCAAAAAATATAGGCTCGGCGCGAGCGTAATAACAGGCTCGGCGAGAGTAAGCGGGGCTTAGCGTGCGGCGGGGGTGAAGGTGGCGATGTGGCGGGCTTTCTTTTCGGGTAGGATGTCGGCGATCTTCAGGAAGATGCCGGTCTCTTCTACGTCGCCGAATTCGTCGTTGATGGCGGTGCCGAAGATGCGCATGGTGGGGCTCAACGACATGTAGGCGTTGACGAGCGGGGGGATGTTGGCGCCCTGTTCGCGGAGTGCTTTGTTGAGTATCTTATAGTCCTGGTGGAAGTCGTCTCCGCAGAAAGTGTCGGCGACATCTTTGTCGTCGGCGTGTGTGGGTAAGGGATGTATCGGGGTGACCAGATGTTCGCGGTCGGGGAAATGTTTGTGGAGAAAGGCGAGGACGAGGTCGCGGTTGGCGGCTCCGAACATGGGATACATTGTGACTTTGCCGAATAGATATTCAATCTCGGGATGTAGCACGGTGATGGCTCCGAGTCCGTCCCAGAGGTTGTCGAGGGCGTAGATGGCTTTGGCGCCGGCGCGGCTGGACTGGTAGTCGAGTGCCACGAAACTGCGACCTAATTCTATGGTTTTGGGGAGGTATTGTGTGAGGAATGTTTCTGAGAATCGAAACATATGTGATGTGGCGATACGAGGAGTGCCGTCACTGTTGAAACGGATATCTTTGCCGAGTATGAATCGGTAGCCGCCGATGATCTCTTCTTTTGCGGGGTCCCAGACGATGAGTTGTCGGCAGGGCGGGTCCATGAGGTCGAAGGCGTCGATGTCGCAGGGGAGTCCTGTGCCTCCTCCGGCGTCGCGGAATGCGATCTCGCGGAGTCGTCCGATCTCTCTCATTACGTTAGGCGCGGAGGCGGCGTCTACGACGTAGATGAGATTGTCGCCTTTGTTGGAACGGCGCAAGAGTCGGTCGGTGGTGAGCTCGGCCTTGATTATGTCGCGTGGTACCTTATCTACTATTTTTTCCAACATAAGTGCAAAGATAATACAAAAATCTCGCTTTTTCTCGCCGAGTCTGCTCTTTTTTCTCGCGCTTCGCGCTTGTTCTCTCGCCGGTAGGCTTTTTTTCTCGCCGGGGTTTTATTTTTTTGCGCGGAGCGCAAAAAATATAGGCTCAGTGTGAAAAATAACAGCGAGAGAAAAAACAGCGAGAGATGCGCGAAATTAGAGGGTCGGCGGGAGGAGGAGGCGGGTGGCGATGCGGGCGGCGGTGGCGGGGCGGTAGTAGGGGTTGGCGCGCTTGCGTGCCTGCGCCTGCACTTCGGGGCTCAGGAGGCGGTCGAGGGCTGCGGCGATGCTCTGCGTGTCCGTCTCGGGACATCTTATTACGCTTTCGGCCGACTGTCGGCCCCATTGGCGTCTGCCAAGGTCGAGGGTGGGTACTCCTAATGAGGGCACTTCCACTATCCCCGACGAACTGTTGCCTACGACGCCGCAACTATGTTCGACGGCTTCGAGATATCGTCGGTGACCCAGCGAGGGTGTCACCATCACCCTGCCGGGATGCCTCCGCGCGAAGGATTCCAGCAGCGCTATCGCCTCCGCAGGGTCGACGTCCGCGTTGGGATAGGTGATTATCAGGCGAAGAGTGTCCAGCCTACCCTCCAGCACCTCCAGTACCTTGCGTGTCTCCTCCACGAGAGAATAATCCTCGCTGCAGGGTCGTGTCTCCGCATGGAGCGTCATCACCAGATACGGGTCAGCCTCCGGGTCTGACCAGAACTCCCCCTGCGAGCGCGGCGCCGCACCCGTGCGGCCGTCGAGATGGGAGAGCCCCAGTGCACCGGCTACGGTGATGTCGGCAGCGTCGATGCCGCGGGCGATCAACCTCTGCGCGCACTCTTCCGTCTCGGGGAAATGCAGTTGCGACATGATGGAGATGGCGTCGCGGACGGTATTGTCGAAGGCACCGTCACTGCGTGTGCCGCCGGCGATATGCGCTACCGGCACACCGGCGAAGAGTGCAGCGGAGGCCACTCCGAGCATTTCGTATCTGTCACCCAATATCACGAGGTGGTCGGGTCGTCCCTCGGGGGTGGCGAAGAGTGCGCCGAAACCTTCGAGCGCCTGCGCCATCACCTGTGCGGGTGTGCCCGAGGCGGGGATACGCGCCGCCGGCTGATACCCGTCGGCGATTATCTCATTGACGGTCATCCCCATGCTCTCCATGAGATGGGCGTGAGTGACCAATATTTTCACATCTTCGCCACGACGCCTTAATTCATCGGCGAGGGGCCGGAGCAGTCCCCAGTCCGCTCTTGTGCCGGAAGCAATGTATGTCATAAGTCAGAAGTCAGAGGTCATAGGTCAGAGGTCGGAGGTGCGCTTCAGCGTTTTTATCTGCAGTAGCAGGAGGGTCGCTGTCACTATGGTGGCTATGGTGTCGGAGATGGGGAAGGCGGCCCATACTCCGTCGAGTCCCATGTGTGGCGGCAGGAGGAGCAGTAAGGGTATCATGAAGATGATCTGACGGGTGAGTGATAGGAAGATCGCTCTTCCGGCAAGTCCGAGGGATTGGAAATAGTTGGTGACGACGATCTGAAAACCTACGAGCCAGAAGCATATAGTGGTAATCTGCAGGCAATTGACGGCGCAATCTATCTGTGTGGCATCCTGCATGAAGAGTGATGCGATGGCGCGCGGGCAGATATGGGCGAGGATGGCGGCGATGGTAGTAACCACCGTGGCCACGGCAATGGCGAGGCGTAGTGTCCTGAAGAGCCGGTCGAAGCGCTTCATGCCGTAATTGTAGCCTAAGATCGGCTGCATACCCTGGCAAACGCCTATGACGATGAATACGAAGATGGTGACGAAGCGGTTGAAGACTACGACTGCGGCGATGGCGTTATCGCCGCCGTATTCGTGTAGGGAATTGTTGACGATGGCGTTGATGCCGGCGGCGGCGACATTTATCAGGAAGGGTGCCATGCCGATATATACCACGGACTTGATGACGCGCCATTGCAGCCTGAAGGTGCCTCGGACGAAATGGACGGTGCTCTCCTTTCTGAAGAAGTGTGACATTACCCATACAGCCGTGGCGAGCATGGAGATGTCGGTGGCTATCGCCGCACCGCGTATGCCGGTATGGAGTCCGAAGAGGAAGAGCGGTGCGAGGATGGCGTTGAGTACGGCTCCGAAGATGTTGGTATACATCGCCTTGGAGGGGTATCCGGAGGCGCGCATGACATTGTTGTATGAGAAGGTGAGATTCTGGAGTACCATGCCGGGGAGTACCCAGAGTATAAATTCTTTGGCGTAGGGGAGTGTGGCCTCGGAAGCTCCGAAGGTGTAGAGGACCTCGTCGATGAAGAGGGTGAGCAGAGTGCTGTAGAAGATGCCTATGAAGATGGTGAGCTGCACGCAGTTACCGAGGATTACTTCGGCGCGGCGCACATCGTTCTGGCCGAGGACAATGGATGTGCGTGTGGCGGCACCGGCGCCAATGAGCATGCCGAAGGCTCCTACGAGGTTCATGACGGGGAATGTGACGGCGATACCGGCGACGACGTTAGGGTCATCGATGGCGTGGCCGATGACAATGGAGTCGATGATATTGTATAGTGCGGTCACCACGATACCGGTAACGGCGGGCAGCGAATATTTGAGCAATATGCGCCATATCGGTGCTGTGGAGAGTTCCTTGAGTCTTTCTACAGAATTGACAGTCATGTGGATTCAGGATTGTAGATTCAGCATTTGCTCTGCTCTGCGCCAGTCGTCGGGAGTGTCGAGGTCGATGGATCGCTGTTCGGGCATCTCGTAGGGGATGATGTGCGGGAAGAGGGTGAGTGGGGACCGGCGGAGTGATGCGGCGTTGATGATATATATGGCGCCGTTGAATTCGTATACAGGTGGTGCGTCCTGTCGTCGTGTGATGAGTCCGTCACCTTTGCTGATATGCAGGTGTCCTTGTGCGTCGGTCTCGAAGAGGTTGTAGTAGGGGTTGGCGGGGGAGCGTTTCACTCCTACTACCATGTCCGGCCGGTGCTCTTCGTAGAGTCTTATGGCTTCTATGATATCTTCGGGTCGGCGGAGTGGTGATGTGGGCTGGAGCAGGCAGATGGTGTCGTATTTTTTCTGCATGGCGTCTATGGCGTGGAGCATGACTTCGCGGCTGCCGGCGCGGTCTGTGGAGAGTTCCTGCGGTCGCAGGAAGGGTACTGTGGCACCGGCTTCACGTCCTATGGCGGCATACTGCTCGGAGTCGGTGGTGAGTAGTATGTCGGCGGATTGGAAACCGGCGCTGAGGGCGTGCCGGATGCTGTGTACGAGCAGGGGCAGGCCGCCTAATGGGCGGATATTTTTGTCCGGAATCCCTTTGGAGCCGGCTCTCGCGGGGATTATCGCTACTATATTTTCTGGTATTTGCATAATTGTATGCAAATATACTCAAAATCTTCGTCAATCCCTTGGTTGCTCTCGCTAAGTCTGCTCTTTTTTTGCTTGCGCTTCGCGCTTGCTCTCTCGCCGGGTCTGCACTTTTTGCTCGCTGTGGGCTTTCTTTTTTTCTCGCTGTGGTTGTTTTTTTGCGCTTCGCGCT
>CAYSJG010000058.1:0-10217 GCA_964431295.1 uncultured Sangeribacter sp.
CTCAGCCAAAAGAGAGAAGTAGTAAATATATTGACACAACAACTCCCTATGGAGCTTGAAGTGGGGATGACATGGACTAATGTAGAAATCAACTCGTCCGGCACTCTGTTAACCTTCACATTCTCTGTAGACCCTGAGAAGGTGGGAGGTGTCACTATTGACGACTTCAAAAAGGCACTCGACACATTCTCCAAGCAGGAAATATGCAATCTTTTGGGATCGGAATTTTTAGATGTCCTGACGATGATGAATTGCGATGGTCGCATCATCTTTAATTATCCCGATGGGACACACAGCACTCTCAATGTGCCTATATTATAACCAATCCTCAAAAATAACAATGCAAAAAAACCGGTAGCTGCAACAAGCTGCCGGTTTTTTGCTGCCTGAAATTTTCGCGGCTTCGCGAACCGGCCACTCACTAAAATGTTTTGTAAATAAGAGCCTTTCCCCGAAAATAATTGTTAACGCCGGGATCAAAAGTGCTCAATTTATATACGCATGATTGTGAGTCGCCGCTTTCCACATACCCTCAGAATACTGCTTTCTCTGATTTTGCTTCACTGCATGTCGGGGAATACAGCTGCAGCCGCACCGGTATACACAGGATGCGACAGCTGCGCTAACTGCTGCGGACGCTTTGCACTAAAAAGCAATCTCCTGCACGACGCGATACTGACGCCCGACATCGGTGTGGAATTTACTTTGCCGCATAATCTCTCCATCGGCATCGAAGGGGTATACGCTTGGTGGAGCCGCGACAGAAGCCACCGCTACTGGCGCATCCGCGGAGTCTGGCTCGATGTCAATTATTGGTTCGGAAGACTCTCCCGGCAGAGGATACTCGCCGGACATCATGCGGGTATCTACGGCTCATATCACGATTTCGATTTTGAATTCGGAGGCAAGGGATATCAGTCGCCAGAGGGGATGTTCGGCGCGGGTGTTTCATACGGATACTCTTTCCCTCTTAATCCACATCTGCGACTCGACTTAAGTGTCAAAGCCGGATATTCCGGCGGGACAATAATCAAATATAAGCCTGAATGCGGCAGATATGTCCGCATCGATCAATATCGCAAACATTATTTCGGCATCACCGGCCTGGGAGTGACTTTAGTCTGGCTGCTCGGTCAAGGAGATCAACACACTCCCACAAGAAGAGGTAATTAGTCTATGAGTATCGGAATATTCAGAAATACTTTTAGAGCCTGTTCCCTTACAGCTCGTTACTTAATTGCCATGGCAACCGCCCTTGCACTTTTTGCCGCAGGCTGCGAGCATAAGGAGATTGCACCTCCGGCAGAAACAGCCGAGATCAGGGTGCTGTTTGAATGGGGCAATGCCTCTGATGCAGATGTCCAAGGGATGACTCTCTACTTCTACCCCACGGATATAGGGGGGAATACTACCGGGAAGATATGGAGGTTTGACATTGCGGGAAGCCACGGAGGCACTCTGGAGATCCCTCCGGGAAAATACCGTGTAATCTCGCTCAATAATGACGTCGCCGGGATAAGGACTGTGGACGCCGCACTCTCCTCCACCCTTTCTGCCACTGCCGCCGGGACGAGTCAGGACAACGGCTATCCGGCATTCGGGATGCTCTACGGAGCGGTCATCAAAGAGCTTGAGATCACCCCTTGCTGCGTAAAATATACCACACCGGGAGGCACTGTCAAGGAATGTGAAAAAAGGCTCGTCAGATGCAGCCCGGACTCGATTGCGACCAGATTTGCAATTCGCCTCAATGATGTCACCGGTCTGCAACGCGTCAAAAATGCGCAGGCGACACTGAAATATGTTAAACCGGCTCTCCTGCTCGAGACGCATGAGCCGCAAGGCAACGACACCGGGGTCCATTTACCCATGACAATCGACCTAACAGCACGAAAGATGACAGGAGCAGGTTCGGCATTTGCAATTGCCAAGATGCAATCGCTTCCTCTCTCGCTTCTAATCACAATCACACTTACAGATGGCAAAACTATCACCCGACATTGCAGCCTGACACCGGATGACATCAACATTCTATCATCACACAACGTTGTAATATCAATAGATGGAATAGATATTCCTGACGACAGCGGCTCAAACGACGATGACCTCGACGGCATAGACGCCTCTGTGGACGGATGGGAGACCATCAACATCGATCTTGTCACAGATGCTGACAGACGATAATTTACAGTTTGTATACACCACCTTAATATAATTCAACTATGACACACAGACATTTCAATATCAGACAGCTCGTCGGAGTCACGGCGTTTGCTGTATTGACGCTCTCTCTGGGCGCATGCACAAGCAGCGAAGATATTCCTGATACTCAAGACAAAGCCGACAACGCCATCCGCTTCGCGGCAGCATCAGAGCTCACACGCGCCGGAGACATCACCACCAATACTCTCACCACATTCAATGTCTATGCATATACCGGATCCACATCGGACCCCGTCACATTCATGGACAATGTGACCGTCAATAAAACCGCCTCCAACGTCTGGACATACTCTCCGCTGCAATATTGGCCCGCCAAGCAGACCGTGGACTTCTACGCCTTTTCACCTGCTTCATGGCTGGGCGACTATGATCCGCTGCACCCTGTGCCATACGATGCATCCACCGGCACTGAGGATATTGTCTATGCTGTAAGTCCTGACCTTTCCGGCAATACCGGAGTGGCCAACGCACAGGTGGTGTTCAATTTCAGACACGCTCTCTCAAAGCTGAACGTGAAGATGAGCTCCACAAATACCGACTTGAAGGTCGTAGTGACTAATGTGGCCATAGACAATATCATGACCAAAGGCAATTTCACTTTCCCGACCTCATCCACAGCAGACGCTGCGTCCCCGGAGACTGTCGGCAAATGGACGGATCAGAACACCCCCACCCCCTACGTGCTGCATTGGTCACAGGCGCTCTCTGATCAACTTACACTCACCACCACACCTACCGTGATAGCAGCGCAGGGACTCGGACGAGGAGGAGAAATGTATGTCATCCCACAACAATTGACCTACCGATCACAGGGCACTGGCAAGGACACGTATATCGCAGTACAGTGTTCAATATATGACGCCTCAAGCGGTGATAAGCTATGGCCTAATGAAAACACTCCGGAGGAGAACCTGCTCAACGGCAGCTCCACCGGCGACGGGCTGCTTAAATTCCCGCTGTCATCCTCCCGCTTCACGGAATTGCAACCCGGAGTACATTACATCTACAACCTAGTCATCAAGACCAACGAAGAGATGGGAGCCATAGAATTCGGCAATCCCACAGTCGACACTTTCATCGACGTAGAGCAAACCTACGAATAAGAAATGTGTGTATGAGTTTTTACTATTTCCTATCTGTTGTAATTATGACTTTTCGGCCGTCAATTATATAAAGGCCGGGTGAAAGTGTATTGATGTCTGCATTCGACACGCGCACGCCGTTGACGGTGAAAATGAGATTACTTGTCTTTACCATTGAAGGAGCTGACACCGCCTCTATTCGAGTATTTTGATTCTCCTTCAAAGAGAACTCGGATTCGACACCGGTAGATTGAAGCAGTTTATTATAAGCCATGCTTCCGTCAGCTCCTACTACATAGTAGTCATAGTAATCTGAAGTACCCTCAATACCGCTTTTGTTTGAATCCGCACCAATTGGCACACCGGCTTCAAAATAGCCACTTGCGACTTTGTTACCCATCACCTCAAATCCCTCTGAACTTGTGACACAACGCACACCCTTCTCAACAGCGTATTTGAGAAGTTGCCATAGCATATACAGACGTGTGCCCGGACATGGATGCCACTCGCTCCAATCTGAAATGCCAAGGTTTTTCGGCGGCAAAAGCCCATAAGTCAAAGGATTTAGATCACCGAAAGGCCAAACCCATTCATCAGGATAATTGCCACCTTCAGATACCAAAGCACCCGGCAAGCTATTTTTCCAACAAGGACGGTAGGCATGAAGCCCGATAATTATCCACCCTCCCTTCTCAGCACATTCATCTATCTGAGATTTATAAAACTCAAAATGTTCCTGATTGAATGTATTGTCAGTAGATGTCTCTCCTTTATATCCCGGAAGCGACTGACCTTCTACCATCATTCGACAAGCAGTTGAAGCCAACGGTGGTAAATTATAAAATACAGAGCTCTTGTCAGCAAATCCATGCGGACAGATAGCGTTAATCATCGGCACATTGGCGTGGGAGGATGTCGTAGAAGGGGTCACCCAGGCCTTTGCGTGCAGGCCGAGTGACTCCGCTGCTTCAAACCATTTCCCCCATTGATAGTCTATCGGGAAAGTCGGATTGTAAAATAGCTGAGCTCCGGTCTCATAGTCCAGCACATATGGTTTTATCCAAGGTGTAGGTGTCTTTATCCATCCGTCCTGTGTTGAATTTACGCTATATTCGACACCGGTTGACAAGTCGAAAACTGAATGGGTGTTGTTGCTGCGAATATTCGTACTCTTAGAAGTAGAGAGAATTTTATTGGCAAGCTCCGTATCAAGGCTTTCGACTGCCCAGATATTTATTGGATAACGTGCAGTCATAGAATGAGCCATCACCTCCCATCCATATGTATCCTGCAAAAGTTTTATTACGCGACCGTTTTTATTGAGCTGAGGCGTTTCAAGATCCAGACCTACACGCCAGCCCTCTACCGACAAGTTAGCCTTCAGACCAAGACTTGCCACGACGGGAAACAGACGAGACCAGTAACCTCCCTGCATCCAAGAATTTGCACTACTGGAACTAAATTTTGCATCTATCCCATCATCGTCATGGATAGAAAACATAGGCTGAGAGTCCCATGGCTCACCCTTAACACTCATTGTGCCGGGGATAGCCAGACCTTTTAAAACCTCGGTATCTTCGACCTGATCAATAAATTGGCTTCCATAGTCTATCCTGAAATAATGATCCGGGATTACGACGCACCATGTGCCTTCGCCGGGGACATCATCCGGCACCAGCTCCCACACTTTATCATCATCGGTAGCCACGCAAGTCAACGGAATACGAGTCAATAGATCTTCTTCTGAATTTTCTTCCGACACTTTTTCAAGATATGCTTGCAGTTTCTCTCTATTGATTAAACTGGTATCGGGAATGATTCTAGCTACACTTTCATCCGAAAGTCTTACAGTAATTTTATACGTCACCTCATCCATAACCAGAGTTTCTCCATCGCCGGGAGACACCTGAAGAGATGTGTTATAGTCAGGAACTATCGGCTCTTGATCATTATCGATTGAGAAGCCTAATGACGAATATCCGATGATAAATGCGAGTAATAAGAAAATCCTGAAAATTCTGACGCGACAATGAAAAATCTGACGTTTATCACACATGGTATATTTTAATTAAGTTAGCTCGCTTAAGATCAAGTTTTTCAATTTATAGCCAGTCTATAAATTTATCCAGTCTATAAATTTATAAGGCGCGCTCAGGCACGACCTTATATCAAATCCATAAACTCTAAACTTGAATCATATAATAAGCATTTCTTGCGAAGAGATACTTATTTGTCGCAAAGTTAATATTTATTTTTTAATAGCAGTAAAAATAGGTTGTCAAACATATCTATTTGCGAGTTTTGCCTTTACGTGACGCTTTCGAAATAATGGTTGTTTAGCAAATATCCTAATTGCATATTTTTTCTTTAATAATCAAATCTTTGCGACAAATAAGTATCTCTTCGCAAGAGATTTGGACTATTTTAAACGCACCTCCAATTACTCTATTCCAGAGGGGGTCGCAATACTCGCAATTGCCATCGAGGCGTAGGGAAGCACGCTCGTGCATCCACTGATAATCAACGCCTTTACGGCGGATAATCCTTGGAGCATCCCTACCCCACGGATCTGCGGACACCCCGTAGGGGTTGTGATAATTTAGGCAGGGCGTGAAATGTCCCGTAGGGTCATTTCACCCCTGTAAAAATTGCCACCAACATCAATAAGGTGTCCCGTAGGGCCACCAATAAATAATTCACTTGGCTCTTGTATGGACTGTAGTGCAGATCTATTGTCGCGGCCTTCGGCCTTGCTAAAATATATTATCCGCTCTCCTATTTGTCGATCTGCAGCATATACATATACAGAGTGTCGTTAAAATTTTCCGAGATGCATTCATCATCAATCAACGGCACATTAAACACTTTTTTTACCTTGGCGGCAATTATCTTTTCGGGGAGATACGTACTCCGCAACTGGACGGGATTCGTCATCTCTTCAGCAAGACTGTAGGATATTATGGCTGAAACATCGTGAAACATGCTCTTGTCAAAATCACTTACCGTCTCACCTATATGGTACATCTCGTCTTTCGGACGCTTGAGTGACAAATTTTTAATACGTCCGGCCATACCTACCGGGCATCCACTTTTTACCATTATCATACTTTATGACCATCACTTCGGTAAGCGCAATCCTCTTAGTCGCCGAATTGGGATCGGATGTGACTGTATAGAATACCGTCGACGGACCTATCTCTACATTGTAGGCTTCTATCGCATCTCCGCTTTCGGTGATTATCATAGAATGGCCAGCATTTTGAGCCGGCGCGGAGATGCATGCCGATACTGCCAAAGTCAATATTGTAAAGAGTCTCTTCATATACATAGGGATTGAGGCGTGGCGAGTGTCACAATACGCATAAAACTATTGCTCCTGCGAAGTTAACAAAAATTACTCTAATATCGAATTTCACATAACTATAATGCGGCTGCCGGGGTAATAATATTGCAATATTTCCTCGCAACTGCGGCCGTGAAGTGCCATATTGGCCGCTCCTATCTGGCATAGCCCCACACCATGCCCCCAGCCGCGGCCATGAAGCACTACCCCATCCTTCACCTCCTCTACTTCAAAAGCTGAGGAATATAGATGGCTTGACGACAAGAGGCGCCGTATCATAAGCTCCTTGCCTATCGTCAGTCGCCTCTGGACACCCGTCACCTCCATCAGGCTCGCCCTGCCTGAGAGACCGCGTCGAAGCACCTTTATCCCCGTCACTTCGCCTATGTCGCGGCCGAACTTAGTATTCAGCCGACTCCGTATGTCGGCATACGACACTTCGACACGCCACCGGTAACCTCCCCCGCTTGAGATATCATAATCCTTAAGTATGCCTGAGAGCAGACGCCTCCTGTCAGACTCTGTGAGCGCAGACAGATCACACCATCCGCACTCCACACTCTCCAGACACGGGGGATCCACATTCTGCCAGCAGGTGGAGAAAAGCTCGCTCCTGCCGCCGCAACATTTCGAAAACCTCGCGTCCACGATATCGCCTCGGCTATCGGCAAGCACCATGCCGGAGGTGGAGCGTATCGCGCGAAGGGCCTGCTCCGACACCGGCTGTAGCCCCTGATAGCGCTGGCAATGGTCATCAGAACATACGTGAAATCCTGAACTGACGACATCATGGTCGGACGTGTCGTCCCAGCCTATCAGCTCATCCGGAGCATCCCTCTTGCCCCCCGCTGTATCCGAATGCACTCCCAGGACCTTACCGACTGCCCAGCTGCGGGAGATGATGGCATGCACTTTAAGAAACTCATCCGGCGCATGCGGATTCATCTCGCTCCCCACCACACACTCCAGATAAGTCTCTATCGGAATGATGTTGATAAGCATACACTCAGGGTCTGCCGAAAGCTCGATCCTCCCCGGCAGAATGGCTTCGATGGTCTGCTGCCAATGAAAATCCTTGCCGATAAGCATATTATGCAGAATAGTCTTACCTCCGCACTCCTCCAAGCGCGGACTGTCGTCAGTGATTATACCTATCTTAATCTCCATATAACATGCAATATTCCATTGGCTCTACAATAATCTTCCTCGCTTAAAAATCCGATCAGCCTTCGTCATAGTTTCAGATAATATTGCCGCTGCCACTCGGGGAGGCGCTCGATGGCATACCGCAATGTGGTGCGCGACATTTCGGCATGATGTCGATCCATAAAATCGAGAAGGACCCTGATATCGCGTTTGCCGACCTCGCGGAGCATCCATCCAACCGCTTTATGGAGAAGATCATGGGGATGCTTCAGGAGAGTGCGCGCTATCCGCAGTGTATCGTCAAAGTGACCTGCGCGTATCAGTGCCAATGTGGATACAATAGCGATGCGCTGACGCCACATATCGGCATCGGCGGCAAGCTCATCGAGTATGGAGGCATCCGGCATAGAGCCGTCGGGCAACCGTGTAAGCAACCACTCTCCGAGGATGTAGGGTGCACTCAGGTCTACCAGATCCCAGTTGTTTGCCCTTCCCGCATTACGAAGATATATTTCGGCAATCATTTGGCGGCGCACCGCCTGCTCGAAGCTATCCTTTCCACGACGCGGCATGGCCGACTTCATTTCACCGGCGAGCAACAGAAACCCGGCCAACCGGACCTCGTGCCATGACGACTGCAACAGCCGCGCAATCTCAGGAAACGACACCTGCAATGCCGCTTCGCGCACCACAGCACGTGTCTGCGGCACTCTAAGACCGAGAAAGCGGTCTCCCTCTCCATACTGACCTTTTCCGGTCTTGAAAAAGCGCATGAGCACGCGTCTCTGCTCCTCATCCGCCCACTCCACAAGAGTCTGCTCTATCTCCGCAGCCGTCACCTTCGAACGCACAATACGCTGAAAAGCACGCCGTGGACTGCCGTCGTCCATCAGGACAATGCCGCAGAATCGAAATCCGGCACGCTCGATATGACGGAGCATAATAGCGTTGTCGGCATGTGTGTCGATGCGCAGATGGTCACTCCATGTCGCTGACCACGCTATTATCCGCTGCATCAGGCCGCTCACGGTCCCGTCGGAGGCCACGCGATGGAGTGTCATATACGGTACTTCACTCTCTTCCCAGCCGGGTCCGTCGGTGATGATCGAATAATGAGGATCAGGGGCGCTGACAAGCGCAAACGTCGCCACAATACGCCCTTCACAAGTCACGACATAACTTTCGCCACGACTTATATCAGCGGCGACTAATTCCGGCCGCGGACTTACCTCACCCCATTGCTTGGGATTGCCGGTGGATGCCATGTATCGGCGCGCCGACTCGAAAATCTCGGCCATCCGGGGAAGGTCGGAATTTGTGGCAGGCCGTATGCTCACAGATCTCTCATTCATAATACAGCATTACTCTTATAACGCGATACTTAACGCCTCTTTTTATTAGAGCGCGTCCTTTTATTAGAGCGCGTCCTTAAATTACGGCATAGCTTATGCATAAGCCCGAAAGTCATTACACACAAAATTAATAAATTCCTGACTACCCAGCAAAATATACTCTAAGAATGGATCATTTATGTAATCAGCTATTGCAATTTGGAAAAATTCAGTAAATTTGCGTCATACTCAATTTTGAGAACCATGCAATTAGTCCAATCAGGCCAATAAGACCAATTAGTCCAATCAGGCCAATAAGACCAATCAGTCCAATTAGACCAATAAATAATAATCACCAATTAAAAAATATCAAGCCATGCCGGAGACCTTCCTGCCGAAAAAAGGCAATTACCGCAATCTGATAGTCTTTCAGAAGGCGCAGTGCATCTACGACATCACCTATTATTTTGCCCACAACTGCCTTGCCAAGGGCGACCGCACAGTGGACCAGATGATTCAGGCTGCACGTTCAGGTCGACAGAACATAGCGGAAGGCTCTGCGGCTGCCGCCACTACGGCGGAGACCGAGCTGAAACTGGTCAATGTGGCCCGGGCAAGTCTGCAGGAACTGTTGCTGGATTATGAAGATTTTCTGAGGGTCCGTGGTTTGGCGAAATGGGATGTCAATTCCGGGAAAGCCATACAGACCAGGAGAGTATGCTCGCAACACAATGATTCGCAATTTTACATGGATGCCATACCACAGCGGTCGCCCGAGACAATTGCCAACATAGCGATAACACTCATCCATCAGACAGATGTGTTTCTGCGCAAACTCATTGACAGATTGCAGATCGACTTTGTCAAGAACGGTGGCATAAAAGAACAGATGTATAAAGCACGTATTGATTACCGCAACAACCAAAATAAATCATGACCCACGGCCATTAGGCGCATTAACTGGGATTCATCATGGATAAGACATATTTAGTAAAAAATTCACAAAATATCAGCACTCTTAGAGAGTGTTTGGATTTAGACCCCATCCCACAAAAAATGTTAACGCAGGGGCGACCGATTTTTGATGCAGCT
>CAYSJG010000059.1:0-10068 GCA_964431295.1 uncultured Sangeribacter sp.
ACCTGCATCAAAAATCGGTCGCCCCTGCGTTAACATTTTTTGTGGGATGGGGTCTAAAAGATATCAGAGAGCAAGCATGGCCAGCTCATCGGAGAGCTGGGCGCGGTAGGTCTCGCGGTCCTGCTCCACAAGGCGGTCAAACTCCGCAGCCTCACGCCGTATTTCGGCGGCGCCGAGGCGCATCTCTTCGGGGAAGCGTGCCGCTATCCAGCGCATCTGAAGTGTGTCGTAATCCTCGAAGGCAGCATCGAATATCTTCTCGCGTGCTTGCGCCGACTCGGCCTCCATGGCGCTCTCCAGCACCGGCGCGGGGACAGGCTGTCCCGCAATATCTTTCCATGGGACGGCGTCCTGCTCGCGGAGGGAAGCGTCTGCCGGAGCCTCCGGAAATTTCCAGTCGCCGTCATGACAATCCTCTTCCGGCAGGAGTGTATTGGCAAGATATTTCATGATGCTGAGCCAGTAGAGCCTGATCCCTCTCTCGAGCGATGCGCGGCTGAGCTTCATCCCCTTATAGCGTATGAAGCGGTCATCGTCGGCGGGACGTCTCATCAGGGTGCGGATGGTGTCGATGGCGGATATCATGGCGTCGACGGTGCAGGGATTCAGCACGTTGAATATCACCCGGTCGCGCAGAGGGAGGCCTCTGCGTTTGCGGCGGTCGCGTGTGGGCCATTTCTTCTCGTCGCGCATCAGACCGCAGGAACGGAGCATGACCGCAGGCACCACCACCGTAGCTCCCTGCGGATCGCCGAAGAGGTAAGAGAAGGGAAATTCTCTTGAGTCCGGGTGAGTCTTGTGGTCGCCCATAAGCATTGAGAAGGCGCCGATGTTGGCCCCGAGCATCAGATAGCTGTTGGATGCGGTCTTCACGCCTCGCTCGAGTACTCCCCAGTGGACCGGACCGAGCTTGTACATGTGGTTGGACTGGTTGGTGGAGGAGCCGGCGTTCATAAACGAGGTCTGGCATCCGATGAGGAGCGAGCCCTTATGCATGGATACGGTATAGGGTCCGGCGAATATGGCGCAGGCCTCTCCGTTTTCCAGCGTGCAGTTGGCGAAAAACAGGGAGTCGTGGGAGGAGAATCCCTTTTCGAGCCGCGCCCCCTGGCCTACGAATGTATTGCGGATGAGAGCTCCGGCATCTACCACACCGTCTTCAATTATAAAGGTATCGGCGTCCACTCCGGCCCCTACGTATGCGAGCGCTTTTCCCGGCAGGGCATTGTTGACAATCGTGCCGTTGGCAAGGCGTCGCGCCCCCTCTACGGTCACCTCCCGGCCGATGTTGACATTAATCACCGCCCCGGTGTCAACGATGCGTGCTCTGTCGCCGATGACAGCGTGTTCGCGCTGAGGTTCGCAGTATGTGAAGATCGCATCCTCCGTCTGAGCGACAATCTCTTCGGCCACGGCTCGCGGGGCGCGTGCCATCAGCAGGGCTGACTGTGCGGAGAGTCCGGGATAAGCCACGACAACGCGCGATCCGGTCTCGTCAAGCACGCTTATATGCATCCCTATGCCGCAGTCGGCCGAGGGCTGGCATGAGATACGCCCCACATTCTCTATGGTCACTCCGGAGCCGATACGCATATTGTTGATACCGCCGGGCACATATCTGATGCGCGGGTCGTTGCCTATGCGGCAGTCCTTGAGGAGGACGGAGCGTATGCAGGCATCGGGACGCCGTCTCCTTGAGATGCTTCCCAGGGTCACGGTCCCCTCAAACTCCACATCGCGTATGGCGGTGAGGTCTGAGCCGGAGGCCATGGTGACAAGAGACCAGTCCGAGGAAGAGCATCCCTGACTCTCAAGCAGGGATATCATGCTGTCTGTCAGTGGCAGCATCTGTTCATTCTCCGGCTGAATCCTGGGAGTTGGAGCTGTCGGCTGTGTCGGCTGTTTCGTCGGGGAGGGTGTATTCTGAGTCGTCATAGGTCTGGTAAAGAAAGTCGTTGTATGGAAAACGTCTGGAATGTATCTCGCGGGCCTTGGTATATATCATATCCTTGAGGGCCGCGATATTGGTATGTTCCTTGGCTGAGATGAATACGCAATTGTTGTCCATGCGGGCCATCCAGGTGCGTTTCAGCTCATCCAGCGATATGTTCTCGCGGGTGCGCGGCGTGAGGTCATCCTCGTCTTTGGGTGTGAATGTGAAGGCGTCCACCTTGTTGAATACAAGTATTACAGGCTTGTCCTCGGCTCCGCAGATGTCGCGGAGCGTCTTGTTGACCACCTCTATCTGCTCCTCAAACTGAGGATGTGAAATGTCGACCACATGGACCAGCAGGTCGGCGTCTCTGACCTCATCAAGTGTAGACTTGAAGCTGTCCACAAGATGAGTCGGCAGTTTGCGGATGAATCCTACGGTGTCTGTGAGCAGAAACGGGAGATTCTCTACGGTCACCTTGCGCACCGTGGTGTCAAGAGTGGCGAAGAGCTTGTTTTCGGCGAATACATCGCTTTTGCTGAGCAGATTCATCAGTGTGGATTTCCCCACATTGGTGTAGCCTACGAGCGCCACGCGCGTAAGTTTGCCGCGGTTTTTGCGCTGTATGCTTTTCTGCTTGTCGATGCTTCGGAGCTCCTCCTTGAGTCTGGAGATCTTGTCGAGGATTATGCGTCGGTCGGTCTCTATCTGCGTCTCGCCGGGTCCGCGCATGCCTATGCCGCCGCGTTGGCGCTCGAGGTGAGTCCACATGCGGGTGAGTCGAGGGAGCAGATATTGATATTGTGCCAGCTCTACCTGCGTGCGCGCTGTGGCAGTCTGTGCGCGCTTGGCGAAGATGTCGAGAATCAGCGATGTGCGGTCCAGAATCTTGACCTTCAGCTCCTTTTCAATGTTGGCCACTTGCTTGGGGCTCAGATCGTCATCGAATATCGCCATGCCGACATCCTCCTTCTCCACATAGGCGGCGATCTCTTCAAGTTTGCCTTTCCCTACATAGGTGCGCGGATTGGGGTATTCGAGTTTCTGTATAAACCGGGCCACCGTCTCGGCGCCGGCGGTATGGGCGAGAAATTCGAGTTCGTCAAGATATTCGTTGGCTTTGACCTCTGATTGGTCGCGTGTCACAAGGCCGACGAGCACCGCTCGTTCGTTGGCCTCCTGCTGTATGATATTGTCGTCAAGCATGTCTTTAAAACAAAAATTGTAGAGATAGCATAGAGAGTATCTCTAATTTTAACAATCTGAAGGCCAAAAGTGCGCTTGCGGTCATGATATTTTGCAATCAAGACCCCGGCCTTGGCGTATAAGGACAAGGATGGGGTCTTTGACTTGCGGCCGCTGCCGCAGCGATGTGCGGACTGCCGGATTACTTCTTCGCCTTATCCTTGTCGGCGTCCTTTTTCGCAGGTTTTGCGGCACTTACCTTGTTGTATCTGGCATTGAGCCCCTCCACTACTTCATCAGTGATGTCAAGACGCGGGTCTATATATAGAGTAGCGGCCTTATAGAGGATGGCGTCGTAATGGCGTGTGGCGTTATATTCCTTTATGAAATTCTGTATGGAGTCCTGTATCACCTTTTCGGCGTCAAGCGCTGCTTTGGCGTTGCTCTCCTGCATTCTTCCCAGGCTCTGCTGAGCGGAAGCCTGCATCTGCTGCATGCGTGTCTGGTCAGATTCGAGGGACTGTTGGGTGTACTGGTTGTTCTTGTATTTTGACTCCATGCTGCCGGCAAACTGCTTGATGCTGTTTTCGTGACGGCGCGCCTCGCTCTCGAGGTTGCCCTGCAGTCTCAGAAGCTCTTCCTGATAATCCTTGGAGAGGTTGTATTTGGCAAGCACGCTGTCGATGTCGACATAGCGGTAATTGGGCAGAGCGCCGGTTGTGGCTGCGGCGGCCTTGGGAGCTGCCTTCTTTTCATTGTCAGAATTGCTGCTGCAAGAGCAGAAAATAAGTCCGGCCGCCATCATGCAGCATGCGTAGGTGAGAAATTTCTTTTTCATAATCTTTTTATGTTTGCAGCCGCCTTATAGGTGAGGTGACGGGTGTCTTCGGCTGAAGTGAGTGCAAATTTAAAGAAAAAAATGCAATTCCGGGGCAGTAAATCAAATAAAATGATTATCTTTGGGAAATTTAGAGCATATCTTACAAATAATGTGAGATGGTACAGTGTGGACACAGGTCTGATTTCCGCCGGCGGACAGAGCGCACGGTAAGCCGTGTGACTCGGCCGGAAGCGGGGATGGCATCTCGGTCCGCGCCTATGAGGATACATAAAAAATAATCTAAATAATTGCCATGGAAGTAAAAGATTTGAAGCCGGCTCTGATCTGGCAAATTTTCGATGAGATCACCAAGGTGCCCCGTCCCTCATGTCATGAGGAGCAGATCCGCGCCTACCTGCTCGACTTCGCCAAGAAGCACAACATCGAGGTCCACACCGACAAGTGTGGCAACGTAGTGATGCGCAAGCCGGCGAGCGCAGGCTGCGAGAACGCTCCTGCGGTGATACTGCAGGCACACATGGATATGGTATGTGAGAAAAACGCCGATGTGAAGCATGACTTCATGAAGGATCCCATCGACACCTATATCGACGGTGACTGGGTGAAAGCCCGCGGCACCACTCTTGGCGCCGACAACGGCATAGGCGTGGCCGCAGCTCTTGCGGTGATGGTCGATCCCACTCTGACACACGGCCCGGTAGAGGCTCTCTTCACTATCAATGAAGAGATCGGTCTCGAAGGCGCCCAGAATCTCGGCGAAGGGATGCTCACAGGCTCCATGCTTCTCAATCTTGACTCTGAGGATGACGGAGAGGTGTTTGTGGGTTGTGCCGGCGGTATCGACACCACAGCAGTCTTCACATATAAGAAAAGTATGTCGCCCGACAACTTCAAATACATGCGTGTCAGCGTCAGCGGTCTGCTCGGCGGCCACAGCGGCTCTGACATCAATGCCGGGCGCGCTAATGCCAATAAGCTCATCGCCCGCTTTATCTGGGACTGCTCCCAGAAGTGGGACGTGGAGGTGAGCGAATTCAACGGCGGCAACCTCCGCAACGCTATCCCGCGTGAGGCAACGGCCGTATTCGGTGTCCACAGCGATCATGAGCGCGAGGTGGTAAGACATCTCAATAAGTACGCCGAAGAGATACGCAATGAATATAAAGGTGTGGAGCCCTCCATGAAGCTGGAGATACAGCCGGTGGAGAAGCCTCAGTACTGCATGGACAGCGACACCTCCCTGCGTCTTGTCCGCGCTCTGTACAGCGCTCCTCACGGAGTATACTCTATGTCGCGCGACCTCGAAGGTCTGGTAGAGACATCCACCAACCTCGCCGCCGTGAAGATGGAAGGGGAGGACAAGGTGAAAGTGACTACCTCGCAGCGCAGCTCCGTGGAGTCGCGCAAGTATGACATCGCCGGTCAGGTGGAGGCTCATTTCCAGCTCGCCGGCGCCGAGGTGAGCCACAGCGACGGCTATCCCGGCTGGGCTCCCAATATGGACTCCCGCATCATGAAGATCACTGCGGAGGCTTATGAAGAGCTCTTCGGCGTGCGTCCCGCCATCAAGGCTATCCATGCAGGTCTGGAGTGTGGACTTTTCCTGAGCCGATATCCGCATCTCGACATGGTCAGCTTCGGCCCGACCATGACCGGTGTGCACTCTCCTGACGAGCAACTGCTCATCCCCACAGTGGAGAAATTCTGGAAGCACATAAGTCGTGTGCTTGAAAAAGTGGCGAAGTTATGAAATTCGCGCTGACAGCGACGTTGCTTGCAGTGACGCTGGCTATAGGCGTCACTGTGGGCTGCGCGCAGTCTTCGCGAACACATAGTCCGGATGTCAATGTCCGGCAGATGCGCGACTCATTGCGCACGGCCGATGAGTCCACTCGCTATAAAGAGCTGACAGAGGCGGATTTCAGGCTTGTCGCCGAAGAACTCGGCGTGGAGGTGGCGGCCATAAAGGCTGTGGTCTCCATCGAAGCCGGTGCGAGGATGGAGGGTTTTTGGGCGCCCGGAGTGCCTATAATCAATTTCGACCGCACGATGTACAATAAATTCCGCTCAAAGGTGTCCGACCGCTCGGGTGCCAAAGGGGAGAAGGTGCCCGCCGGACTCAAAGGATATGCCCTTCAGGAATGGACTCAGCTGATCAATGCCCGCAAGGTCAATGCGCAGGGTGCCAATATGGGTACCTTCTGGGGTATGTTTCAGATCGGAGGATTCAACTATAAGCTGTGCGGCTGCGAGTCGGTCAATCAGTTTGTCAAGCGGATGTCGTACTCCGAGCTGGAGCAGCTAGAGCTCTTTGCCGCATTTATCAGACATACCGGTCTGACGGATTATCTCAAGAATCACAATTGGGCAGCTTTCGCCCGTAAGTATAATGGCCCGGGGTATGCGCGCCGCGGCTATCATACGAAGATGGCTAATGCCTACCGCAAGTTTAAGGCTCAGCAGAAGCCGTCGTCAGCCAAGACCTCCTCGGGAGATGCCGTAAAGGGCAATTCACTCAAGGTCCACTCGAGTGACAGTGAGGAGGAATAGATACCATGAAAAAATTATATATTATTAAGAAGGATATATGAAAATTACAGATCTTCAACCACGCCTGGTATGGCAGTGTTTTGATGAGATCACCAAGGTGCCCCGTCCTACATTTCATCTGGAGAAGATGGAGGCGTTCCTTGTGGACTGGGCACATCGTCACAATGTGCCGGTGGCAGTGGATGAGGTGGGCAACGTCATGATGACGCGTCCTGCCACTCCGGGACATGAGAATGCTCCGAAGATCATTCTGCAGGGCCATCAGGATATGGTGGCGGAGAAGCGCGGCGACAAGGTGCACGACTTCCTGACCGACCCGATCACTACCATAGTGGACGGTGACTGGGTGAAGGCCGACGGCACTACGCTCGGCGCTGACAACGGTATGGGATGCGCCGCCGGTATGGCCGCGATGATAGACCCGGATTTGGTCCACGGCCCTCTGACCGCTCTCTTTACGGTCAACGAGGAGCAGGGCCTGACCGGCGCCAACGGACTCAAGCCCGGATTTGTGGAAGGTGACATTCTGCTCAATCTTGACAGCGAGGAGCACGGTCAGCTTGTGATAGGATGCGCCGGTGGCAAGGTTACGGTGTGCAGAGTGCGTTACACTCCCGAGGATGCCGATGCTTCGCTGATATGGTACGACACTCATGTAGATCATCTCTTCGGCGGTCATTCAGGTATGGAAATAGGGCTTGGCCGCGGCAATGCCAATCAGATGCTCTGCAGATTCCTCTGGGAGGAGTTGCAGAAGATGGATCTGCGTGTCGCTTCGTTTGACGGCGGCAATCTCGCCAACGCCATACCGCGCGAATGTCATGCCATAGTAGGTGTGTCCGCAGACCGCGCTGCAGAGTTTGAGAGGGATGTGAAGGTATTTGCCGATATGCTTCATGTCGAATACAGACTCTCCGAAGATCCTGCCTTCAAGTTTGACGCCAAGCGTGTGGCCGCGCCTGAGAAGATGATCGACGACCGTACGGCCCGCAATATCATCAGCGCAGTCTTTGCCTGCCCCAACGGTGTGCAGGGTATGTCACGTGCTGTAGAGGGTCTCATCGAGACCTCCGACAATCTTGCCTCCATGAAGATGAAGGAGGGGAATGTAGTAGAGGTGACCGTGCATCAGCGTTCATCGGTGGACAGCCGTCGCGATGAGATAGCTGACCGCGTGAAGGCTCTGTTTACCATGATAGGTGCGGAAGTGGTGTTTGACGATGCTTATGTCGGATGGGCGCCCAACCCGGACTCCAAGGTACTGAAGGTGGCTGAAGAGAGCTTCGAGCAGCTCTTCGGACACAAGCCGCGTGTGGAAGCCCTGCACGCAGGTCTGGAGTGCGGACTCTTCCTGGAGAAGATGCCCGGACTGGACATGATTTCGTTTGGACCGACTCTGAAGGATATCCATAGCCCCAATGAGAAGGCTAATATCCCGAGTGTCGCAGACTTCTGGAAATTCCTCAAGGATATCCTCCTGAGACTCGCATAGGTAGAGATGTGATTGGCTTGACGCCTTCTCTGAATGGGTTGCGAGTCGATGACCAAATGTTAAATTATTGCGAAAAATATGTTGCAAAACATATTTTTCGCAACTTTTTTGTAATTTTGCGTGTTGTTATAGGCAAAGAAGTACGATTTGTACGATTATTAACTAAATTTAACAGTATGGCAAAGATTATGAAAAAGTGGGCTATAGCCTATTTCAAAAGCTGTGCCCGAGTTTATGAGCATTAGATCCTGACATCTCAAGGCGCAGGGTCTTGGAGCGGAAGTAGTTTCCCCTCTTCCTGACTCCCTCAGATGGGACATTCGAACTATCGGAGTCCTGAGTGGTTAATAAAGTAGCGAAAATACCGCATAAGTGCGGAGCCGCTGCTTTTTTTTATTTTTTTCTGAGATGGTGTCTTCACCATCAGTCTATCAGTTTATGCTTGGATATCTTTCAATAGGAGTGTTTATCGACGGCGGATACTACGCCAAGGTCAATCGTGCACTCAAAGCCGAGGAGATGAGTATCATACGAGTGAAATCGCTGTTTGAATTCATAAGCGGACGCCTCGCGTATGAAGAGGGAGTGGATCCCTCCGACTGCCAGATTACGGAGGCTCACTATTTTCGCGGCCGCTTCAGAGTGAAAGAGGCTTACGACAAGCATTTGCTTTATAATGAGCGCAAATTTGAAGATACTCTTATAGAGAACGACGTAGTGTTTCATTATAAGCATCTGCGTGAAGTGGATCATGGAGGTGTGACACAGGTCATCGAGAAGGGGATAGATGTATGGTTTGCACTTGAGGCGTATGAGCTGGCGGTGTTTCGCAAATTCGACTATGTCGTGCTTATCACCGGAGATGCGGATCATGAGATGCTGGTCAGAAAACTGAAGGCGCTGAAGATAAAGACGGTATTGCTGACTTGGAATCTCAAGGATGTGGATGCCACCTCGCCTCTGCTTAGGGAGGAGGCCGGACATCACTGGGAGCTGTCGCATATAATCGCGGACAATCCGGCCTTGAAGCGTGAATTGCTATATCGTCTGCGTGAGCCGGAGGTCACTCCGCTCGGTAATGAATTCTGACAATATGCTCCCTCCCGCGCATCAGTTATGTCTGCGGGATAGATAATCTTAATATAATATATGTCTTAATCAAATAAAAATATACTCAGCTATGAAAACACGTATTGTAATGCTTGGTCTCACATTGATGGCCATGATGATGGTAGGTCTCGTGCAGGCCTGCGGCAACAAAGAGGAATCGGCCAAAGTGGCTGAAAAGATCGAAAAGGGAGAATCGCTGTCACAGGGAGACTACACAGTGATGATAAAGTATCTTGGTGACTTTGCAGAAAAGGTGCAGCCGATACAAAATCAGATCAATGATATGTCGGCCGACAATCCTGAAGCGGCGGCGCTTACATCCAAGATAGATTCCCTCCGCTCATCGTTGTCGTATCTGAGCCTTTTCACAGATTATGTGGTCAAATCTTCGCAAAAAGCCATCGGTGAGGATAATGTGGCTATGGTGAATAAATACGCCCCGCTGGAATGGTTTACAGCTCCGGACTGGGCGACGGTAACAGCAGACCCGGGAGTGGCGGGTATGGTATTGCAGACACCTGATTCGACCGGAGATACCGCAGTGGTGGCAGGAGCCGTCGACGAGCTCACCGTCCGCGACCTCTGATACATCGTAATCGGTACCTCTGATGTATTGCGGTATCGGTGCCCCTGATTCGAATCGTGACGATGCGCGGCAGGGGAGCCCGGTACGGCGAGAGTAATGTTTGAATTATGGTGATGTACTGTATGGAGCCCGGTACGGGCGTAACAATATAGCCAGGTGTGAAATGTCCAGTAGGGTCATTTCACACCTGGTAGCAACGAATATGTGAAGAAGGTGCCCTGTAGGGCCACCCCAAATGTATAGACATCGGTATGCTAAGAGCGTGTTCCTAAAAATCAGGGGTCGTAGGAACGCGCTCTAAGAGAGTGTTGGGATTTAAGACCCCATCCCACAAAAAATGTTAACGCAGGGGTCGCAGATTTCGGTCATAT